>DAIOVR010000066.1:0-3874 GCA_036758905.1 Beijerinckiaceae bacterium
GCGATCAAACCGTGCCGCGGGCGATGGCAATTTGCGCCCGCGCACCACTTCTAAGCTGACCGAAATCGGTACCAATCGCCATGAGATCATAGCCTTTCGCTTTCAGCTCAATGGCAGCAAGCGGACTTGGCGCAAAGCAACACGCGGCCTTTTTATGCGCTTTGCAGCGTGCGACCACGTGATCGAGCGCGTCGGCCACATCCTTGCGCGACGGGTCAACATTCGCGCCATGCGACAGCGCAATCGACAGATCAGACGGTCCGACAAATACCGCATCAATACCGGGTGTAGCGAGAATATCATCCACTGCGGCAAGCGCTTCGCGCGTCTCCACCATCGCAATCGCCACTGTCATGGCATTGCCCGCTTTCATATAGTCATTGCCTTCGGTGCCTGTCAGCCCAAACGCAATGGTTGGGCCCCAGCTCCGTTCGCCAATCGGCGGATATTTCATGAAGCTGGCAAAGGCTTTGGCATCTTCTTTCGAATTGATCATCGGCGCGATAACGCCTGCAACACCGAGGTCCAGTACCCGCGAAGCGGTCGAGAACTGACCCACGGGGATGCGCACAATCGTAGGCTTTCCGGCCAAGGTCACTTGGGCAACGCCAAGCCCAACGGAATGAATATCATTCGCGCCATGCTGCATATCGAGCGTAATCGCGTCGAAATCTTCAAGCGCCAATTGTCCCGCAACGAGCGGATCCGGCATGCCGACCCAAGCCGTTAAGAGCCCCGAGCCACCGCCGATTTTCTTCGACAATGCGCTGAGCGTTGCCAGATGTGCCATGCTGCTTCCCCCTCGTTTGTTAAGCGAGAGGCTAAGCATAACGGGCACTTAAAACAAGGGCGCCCGCGTCATGGCTTCTATTCGCCGGTCAAAACTTCCCGTTTTGCCACGGTCAGAAACTGTTCCATTTTGGCATGAATGTCGCGATCGCTTTGTTCGATTTTAGCTGTTGCAAAATCGCTGACGATCTTTCGAAACACATCATCATCACCTGGCTCTGCCAAATCCGCAGTTAGGACGGTTCCGGTGTAAAGGGCCAATTCATCGCCTTTTAAGCCCATCAAGCCGCCGGCCCAGAGGCCTAAAAGATGATTGCGGCGGGCCTTAATCCGAAATTCTGTCGTTTGCTCTTGAACGAATTTCGCCTCAAATCCCTGTTCGCGTTGGTCAAAAACTGTCATCGGCCTGCTCCCCGCCTGTGGTGTTTTAGGTGGGCCTAGTGTGCCATGGCGGGCGCGCAATCGGATGTCGTACTTTACCGGATCTGGAGGTCGATTTGGCAAGACCCGTTAAAATGCGGGGGATGGAAATCGGCGCGCCTGAAATGCTGCGTTGCAAATCAGGTGTGTTTTCCTGTATAAAGAGCCATCCGGTTATGGATTTCCTCAAACAACGGTATATGTCGATGAACCGCCGCCGTCGCATTTACGAGGGCAAGGCGAAGATCCTCTATGAGGGTCCTGAGCCTGGCACCCTCGTCCAGCACTTCAAGGATGATGCAACCGCCTTTAACGCCAAGAAACACGCTGTTCTTGACGGCAAGGGCGTTTTGAACAACCGCATCTCCGAATTTATTTTCAACCATTTGAACGCGATTGGCGTGCCAACGCACTTCATCCGCCGCCTCAATATGCGCGAGCAGCTGATCCGCGAAGTCGAGATTATTCCGCTCGAAGTGGTTGTCCGCAATATCGCGGCAGGCTCGCTCGCCACCCGTTTGGGCTTGGAAGAGGGCACGCCGCTGCCGCGTTCGATCATCGAGTTCTATTACAAGAACGATGCCTTGAACGATCCGATGGTCTCGGAAGAGCACATCACGGCCTTCGGCTGGGCAACCCCGCAAGAACTCGACGACATCATGGCTCTGGCCTTGCGCGTCAACGACTTCCTCACCGGCCTCTTTCTGGGCGCCGGAATCAAGCTTGTCGATTTCAAGATCGAATGCGGCAGGCTCTGGGAAGGTGAGATGATGCGGATCGTACTCGCCGATGAAATCTCGCCCGATTCAGCGCGGTTGTGGGACGTCAAATCCAACGACAAGCTCGACAAAGACCTCTTCCGCCGCGATCTCGGCAATCTGGTTGAGGCCTATACCGAAGTGGCCCGCCGCCTCGGCATCATGTCCGAAAACGAGCCTGCGGCCGGAGCCGGACCAAAACTTGTGCAATAAATGCTGCAAAATTGCTGCACCGCACAATAAATCCAAAGAGCCCGCTTCCGAGCGGGTTTTTTATTGCGCAGCAATTGTGTGAAGTTTGTTATATTTCAGAGAGTTGATTAAAAATTGCTGCAAAAATGTTGCGCAGCAATTTTTCTCCCGTCATTGCGAGCGAACGCGAAGCAACCCAGCTAAGAGAACGTAAAAAGAGCGCCGTGTTGCCACCGCGCTCTTGCTTTTACCATCAACTGGATTGCTTCGCGTTCGCTCGCAAGGACGGGAGGACGGCGCGCCTAAACCCGCCGCTCCACCATCATCTTCTTGATCTCCGCAATCGCCCGCGCAGGGTTTAATCCCTTCGGGCACGTATTGGCGCAATTCATGATCGTGTGGCAGCGGTAGAGGCGGAACGGGTCTTCGAGATTGTCCAAACGCTCGCCGGTAGCCTCATCGCGTGAATCAATCAACCAGCGATAGGCTTGCAGCAGCACGGCGGGGCCTAGATAGCGGTCGCCATTCCACCAATAGCTCGGGCAGGAGGTCGAGCAGCACGCGCAGAGAATGCATTCATAAAGCCCGTCGAGCTTTTCGCGGTCTTCATGCGATTGCTTCCATTCCTTCTCAGGTGCCGGCGTCGAGGTATGCAACCACGGCTCGATCGAGGCGTGCTGCGAATAGAAATGCGTGAGGTCCGGCACGAGATCCTTGATCACCGGCATATGCGGCAATGGATAGATGCGCACGGGATGCGCCACTTCATCCATGCCCTTGGTGCAGGCGAGCGTGTTGAGGCCGTCAATATTCATCGCGCAAGAGCCGCAAATGCCCTCGCGGCACGAGCGGCGGAAGGTCAGCGTCGGATCGATCTTCGATTTGATCCAGATAATACCGTCGAGCACCATCGGCCCGCAATCATCGCGGTCGACATAATAGGTGTCCATGCGCGGATTGCTCTCGCCATCAGGATCATAGCGGTAGATCCGAAACTCGGTGAGACGCTTGGCACCCTGCGGCTTCGGCCAAACCTTGCCGTCGATAACGCGGGAGTTTTTTGGGAGCGTGAGTTCAACCATGATCTAATTTCCTTCGTCCCAATCCGCTCAATACACGCGCGCCTTCGGTGCGATATACTCAATGTCATTCGACATCGTATAGGTATGCACGGGGCGATAATCGATGAGGGTTTCTTGTTTGGCGGGATCGATGAAGGCCAAACTATGCTTCATCCACTCTTTGTCGTCGCGGTTCGGGAAATCCTCACGCGCATGCGCGCCGCGGCTTTCCTGACGGTTGGCAGCCGAGTCCATCGTCACCACCGCTTGTGCGATCAGATTGTCGAATTCCAGCGTCTCCAACAAATCCGTGTTCCAAACCAATGAACGGTCGGTCACCTGAATATCGGATGCTCCGCTCCACACCTTATGGATCAGCGTCTGCCCTTCATGTAGTACTTCGCCCGTGCGATACACGGCGCAATTGTTCTGCATCGTCTTTTGCATCTGCAAACGCAATTCTGCCGTCTTGGTGCCGCCTGAAGCATGACGGAAGCGGTCGAGCCGTGCGAGTGCGGCTTCACCTGCATTGGCCGCCAATTCCGCTTGCTTTTCGCCGGGCGAAACGAGTTCAGCAGCGCGTTGTCCGGCCGCACGGCCAAACACCACGAGATCGATCAGCGAGTTTGAGCCCAAACGGTTGGCACCATGCAC
>DAIOVR010000066.1:3974-12007 GCA_036758905.1 Beijerinckiaceae bacterium
TCGAGATGCAGATAGATGTGATCCTTCTGCTTGCCCACGCCGCGGCCTTCGCGAATTTCCATCGTCATCGCGCGCGAAACCACGTCGCGCGAGGCGAGATCCTTGGCGGACGGCGCATAACGCTCCATAAAGCGCTCACCTTCGGAATTGGTGAGATAACCGCCTTCGCCACGCGAGCCTTCGGTGATCAGACAGCCTGCGCCATAAATGCCCGTCGGGTGGAACTGCACGAATTCCATGTCTTGCAAAGGCAGGCCAGCGCGGAGCACCATCGCATTGCCATCACCCGTGCAGGTATGCGCAGAAGTCGCCGAGAAATAGGCGCGGCCATAACCACCGGTCGCCAAAATCACTTCGGCTGCACGGAAGCGGTGAATCGTGCCGTCATCCATTTTAAGCGCCATCAGGCCAACGCAGCGACCTTCTTCGCTCATGATCAGATCAAGTGCGAAATATTCGATAAAGAACTCGGTCTTCGAGCGCAGCGCCTGTCCATAAAGCGTGTGCAAAATCGCGTGGCCCGTGCGGTCAGCCGCAGCGCAAGTACGTTGCGCGGTGCCTTTGCCGAATTCGGTTGTCATACCGCCGAAAGGACGCTGATAAATCTTTCCTTCTTCCGTGCGCGAGAAGGGCACGCCCCAATGCTCAAGCTCATAGACGGCTTCCGGCGCGTTACGGCAGAGATATTCAATCGCGTCTTGGTCGCCCAGCCAGTCGGAGCCCTTCACGGTGTCATACATGTGCCAGCGCCAATCATCGCGGCCCATATTGCCCAGCGCCGCCGAAATTCCGCCTTGGGCCGCAACCGTATGCGAGCGGGTTGGGAAGACTTTCGAGATACACGCCGTGCGGAGGCCCGCTTGCGCGCAACCAACAGCTGCGCGAAGGCCCGCGCCGCCAGCGCCCACCACCACCACATCAAAGGAATGGTCGGTGATCGGATAGGCCTTACCGTTTTGAGCGGGGGAAGAAGTCGCCATTATTATGCTCCAAACGTCAATTTAAGGACGGCAAACACGCATGCCGCGCCAATCGCTAGCGAGAAAAGAGTATTCAGCGCCAAGGCAATGATTTTCGACCCTTCGCCATGGATGTAATCTTCAATGATCACCTGCATCCCGATTTTCATATGGATCACGCCGGAGATCACAAAGAGGCCGATGATGAAGGCATCAAACGGACGGGCCAGCACCGCGCGCGCCGCATCGGCGTCTTTGCCAAGCGTGGCATACACCACGCATAAAAAGCCGATGGTGAGTGGAATATTGGCCAGAGCCGTTAAGCGTTGGCGCCAGAAATGCTCAGTGCCCGAATGGGCCGAGCCAAGGCCGCGAACGCGTTTCATGGGGGTTTTCATGGTCGAGGTCGAATTCATGATGCCATTACCTTACTGCGTAACCCAACACCCACAGGCCAACGGTGATCACGAGCGAACCGATCAGCGTCAGACGGGCCAACATCATGCGCTCGGGGCCAAGGCCTGCGCCCATATCCCAGATGAAATGACGCATCCCGCCCAGCGCATGATGAATGATCGCCCATGTGTAGCCGAGTAGAATCAGGCGGCCAAAAGGGCTCGCGATAAAATGCTGAACGGGCGCAAAAGCTGCAGCACCGCTTGCGGCTGCAATCAGCCAGATGGCCAATAAAAGGGTACCCGCATAAAGCCCCATTCCCGTAATACGATGAACGATCGACATCGTCATCGTGATGGTGGGTTTGTAGATGCTTAAATGCGGTGAAAGGGGACGAGTCTTGGCTTCGGTCATCGCGCTCATCTCTTGATTACGAGGAACAGCGGCAATGCCGCCTCCGGAATGAAGCGGTTCTATCCAAATTCGACCCGTTCCGCAATGCAGCATACCCCACTACAATGGTCTTAAGCGCAATATGCCGCAGCTCTAATCGTCGCTTGAGGGCTTTCCGCGCAGTCCCTTAATGCTGCCGCGCTTTACTTTCGACTCAACGCGCCTTTTTTTGGAAGCCAGCGTTGGTCTGGTTGGCCTACGAATGATAGGCCGCTTGGCGGCTTTCCGGATCAAATCAAAAAGCCGTGTCCGCGCATCCGCGCGGTTCATTTCCTGCGTCCGATGCTTTTGCGCAAAGAGGATAATCACCCCCTCAAGCGTCAGGCGCTGTCCGGCAAGCTTTTCAAGACGTTCTTTAATATCCGCGTCAATCGACGGCGCATTACGGATATCAAACCGCAATTCAACGGCGGTCGCGACCTTGTTGACATTCTGCCCGCCGGGCCCCGAGGCGCGGACAAAACTCTCAATCAATTCACTCTCATCAAGGGCTGCACCGGGGGCAAGGCGGATCATGGGACACCGTTCGTAAGGTCTTGAGTGTTAATATCACGGTAACCGCTTAAGACCCTTATGATTTCAACACCTTCATCATATGGGAGATAGAAAATAACATAATTACCGACCGGAAAACTCCGAAGTGTTTCCCCTAATTCCGGCCGTTTGCGCCCTATCAGAGGCCGCTCAGCAAGCCTTTGCATGGCGTTTTCAAAGCGATCCAATAAGCCATCGGCGGCGTCTGAATTATCTTGCGCGATATAGGTCCAAATCTCGATCAAATCGAGACGGGCGAGTGGGCTCCGCCGAATCTTATTTGGCATGAGAGGCGTGCAGAGCGCGCGCAGCAGCCTTTATTTCAGACATGTTTAGGGCCTCACTCGGCCCGCTCTTCAGCCCTTCCGAGATATCCGCACGCAAAGCAGCAAGCTTTAATTCATGGGATTTTTCACGTTCTTCCAGAAGCCGAAGGCTGTCCCGCATGACTTCTGACACGGAAGAGTATCTCCCGCTAGAAATAAGGTTCTCGATGAACGCTTCGAAATGATCACCAATCATAAGTCCTGATGTCATGCTATCTCTCCGAGATCCTGTTAATCGAGGAAGGCGTAATTTATCACCGCGCCGAAACGGCCGCAATCTTTGTCACTAGTATGGCGCAATCCCCCTCAAGCTTGAGCACTTTTAACCGCGCCGTATGGCCGGATTGCACCGTAACGCGTGAAGCCGGAACGCCAGCGGTCTTTGCCATCAGTTTAACCAAGGCCGCATTGGCTTCGCCGTCTTCGGGCAAAGCTCTGACGCGGGCTTTGAGCGCCGCGCGACCGTCGGAAAGTGTTTCGATGCCATCAATGGCATCGCGTCCGCCCTTCGGCGTCAAGCGAACGGTGAGGAGAAGCCCGTCAACGGTAACCGTCCACGGTTGGCCGCTCATTAGAAGACGTAAGGATAAATATACATCTGGATCACGCGCTCAGCGAGCATGATCAGGAGCAAAAGGATAATCGGTGAAATATCCATCGTGCCGAGATTGGGCAGCATCCGCCGGATCGGGCGAAGCGCCGGTTCGGTGATCTGGTACAAGCCCATCGCCACCGAACGCACCACATCATTGCGCATATTCACGACATTGAAGGCAATTAACCAGCTCAACACAGCCGATCCAATCACCGACCAAGAATAGAGGTTTAACGCTATCAAAACGATGTCGAGAACGGCGCGCATGGCAATCTTTCCCCTTTAAGCGTTAGTCTTTCGCGCGCTCAACATAGGAGCCGTCTTCCGTCTGGATGACAACGCGTGTGCCGGTCGCAATATGCGGAGGCACCATGGTGCGTGCGCCGTTTGAGAGAATGGCGGGCTTATAGGAAGAAGAAGCCGTCTGGCCTTTCACCGTTGGTTCCGTTTCAACGATCTCGAGCGTCACGCGCGGTGGCAAGATGATCGAAACGCAGCGGCCTTCATAGGTCGAGAGCACGCATTTCATATTTTCTTGCAGATAGACCGATTGGTCACCCACAACATCCTTCGGTACCGAGAGCTGTTCGAAGGTTTCATTGTTCATGAAATTGAAGCCATCGGCATCTTCGTAGAGATAGTTGAAATCGCGGTCTTCGACAAAAGCGCGCTCGACCGATTCGGTCGTGCGATAGCGTTCGGCGATCTTCACGCCATCGCTGATCCGGCGCATAGCGAGCTGGGTGACGGGCGTTCCCTTGCCGGGATGGATGTTTTCGGCGCTCAGAATGACATAAAGCTGGTTGTCTTTCTCAACGATATTGCCTTTACGAAGCGAACTGGCGATGACTTGCACGGATAGTTTCCTGACTTTGGATCGGACGACGCAGCGTCCTATTGCATAAACTGCGGCGCTTTTCTCACACTTGCGGCAAAGACGCTAGACCCTGATGAATAACAGCTTTCAATGGTGGTTACCCGAGAACCACGCGGACCGACGCCCCATCCTCTTGGCAAGGGGCCGGATTAAAGCCGCTTTCCGCCAGTTTTTTGAGGCTGAAGGGTTTTTGGAGGTCGAATGTGGGCAATTGCAACGCTCGCCCGGCAATGAAACCCATCTTCATGCGCTTTCAACCCAAGTGATGCGCCCCGATGGCGGTGTTGATACGCTCTATCTGCACACATCCCCCGAATTTGCCGCCAAAAAGCTGCTGGCAGCGGGTGAAACCAAGATTTTCGACTTCGCCCGCGTCTTCCGTAACCGCGAGCGCGGCCCTTTGCACGCCACCGAATTTACCATGCTCGAATGGTACCGGACGCACGCCCCTTATGAAAAACTGATGGAAGATTGCGCTATTTTGCTGAAGAAAGCTGCAAAAATCGCAGGAAGTACCCAATTGTCCTATCGTGGCGTGACGGCAGATCCGTTCCTTGAGCCCGAAAGACTAACGGTATCGGATGCTTTTGCCCGCTATGCCGCGATTGATCTGATGGCAACAACGCCCAATGGCGTGCCCGATCGCGCCATTTTGGCCGAATCAGCCCGCAAAGCGGGGATCCGCATTGCCGATGATGATTCATGGTCCGATATGTTCAGCCGCGTGATGGTTGAAAAAATCGATCCCCATCTCGGCATCGGACGCGCCACGATCTTGTGCGAATACCCGATATCAGAGGCCGCTTTGGCTCGCCCCAAGCCTTCTGATCCGCGCGTTGCCGAGCGTTTTGAGCTCTTTGCCTGCGGCGTCGAGCTTGCCAATGCCTTCGGCGAACTCACCGATGCCGCCGAGCAAAGGCGGCGTTTTGAGGCGGATATGGACGCCAAAGAGCAGATTTATGGCGAAAGATATCCGATTGACGAGGATTTACTGCAAGCTTTGCCGCTGATGCCGCCCACATCGGGCATCGCGCTCGGCTTTGACCGCCTTGTGATGCTCGCCACCCACGCCCCGCATATTGATCAGGTCATGTGGACGGGGTAACGGCTGCAACGCGTGGGTAGCATTGAAGGTGTCGGGCGATCAACGCCATGGCATATTCCGTCGAATTCGCGTAAATCACCTTATGTGAGTTTTGTCGGGGTAAAAGGTGCGGAATGAATAGGACGACCGCGATCTGGGCGAGTTTGGCCGGCTTCGTGGCAATCTGCATCGTATTTGCAGCACTTCTCATCACGCCGATGTTTTTTCACACGGTTGAAAAGGGCTCGGCTGCCTATGCGCAGGGCGATTATCCGAAGGCGATTAGTATATTGCGCCCGCTTGCGGATGATGGCGAGCCCACCGCTCAATTCTATATCGGTGAAATGTATCGCTTCGGCCATGGCGTGAAGAAAGACGAGGCGCGCGCGGCCACTTGGTACAAAAAGGGCGCCGTTAACGGCTCGTCCGATGCGCAATATGCGCTGGGAATGATGTATGCCAACGGCATTGGTCTTGATGCGGATTATGTCGAGGCCTATCGTTGGCTAAGCCTCGCCAATTTCCGGCTCTCGCCCTGGGAAACCGAGCGGCGCGATAAAGCCGTTAAAACGCGCGATAAACTTCTAACCATCATGCCACAGGCAGATGTTGACCGCGCCAAAGCGCTGGTCATCGCTTGGGAGCGGAAATGGCAAAAGTGAGCGCGTGACGGACAGGTTCGATTCAGCTAATCGAAAGCCTCTTCGTCACCCACCACAGAAAGCCGCCGCCCGATGAGCCTGATCGACAAGATTCCCTTCATGTCGGCCATTGAGCGGGTGCAGCTTCGCCGCAATTGCGAAAAAGCCAAGCGTGGCAGTAATTCCACCAAACGGCGCGAGGCGGATCAGCTTTTATCGGCGCTTGATGCGTTTGAAGGCCCCGGCGACGACGAAACGCTTTCAAGCCGCGCAACACGGCGCTTTGGCAGCGCGTCCCGAAGCGCAAGCCATGCCATGCCACAGCGGCGAGCGATTTTTCAGGCCGATCCCGCTTACGAGAAAACCCAAGGCGTCGCGGAAGCGCTCGCCGCCATCGATGCGAAAGTGCCCGTTATTCTGGTCACAGGCCGCGCGGGCACGGGCAAAACGACCCTGATCAAATATCTCAAAGCGCGTCCCGGTGGTGAAACGCAAATCGTTGTCGCTCCCACGGGCGTTGCGGCCTTAAACGCCGAAGCGCAAACGATCCATTCCTTCTTCCAACTCCCCTTCGGTGTGCTTGATGCGCGCAATATGCTGCCGGGCAAACATTTCGGCCCGATATATCAGCGCATGACGCGCTTGGTGATCGACGAAATCTCGATGGTGCGGGCGGATGTGATCGATGCGATCGATACACGCTTGAAAGAAATCCGCAGAGACCAACGCCCGTTCGGCGGCGTGCAGGTGGTGATGGTCGGTGATTTTTTGCAATTACCGCCGGTGGTGCAGCAGCAAGATGGCCCACTGCTCGAACAGCTCGATTATGCCACGCCCTATGCGTTTAGCGCGCATATTTTGAAACATATTCAACCGGTCAAGATCACGCTTGAAGAGGTTCATCGCCAAGACGAGCGCGAATTTGTTGATTTGCTCAATGCCATTCGCTTGGGTGAAGATGTCGAACACGCGGTCGAGACCTTAAACGCGCAATGCTATCGCCCCCATCGCGCCCGCATCACACCGCTTTTGCTCACCGCCACACGCGCCGCCGCTGATCGCTACAACCAAGAAGGCCTGCAGGCCATCGCGGGGGAAACCTCCATCTATGGTGCAAGCACGGCGGGTAAATTTGACCTCGCAGGCGATAGACTACCGGCGCCTGAAAACCTCGAACTTAAAGTCGGCACCCGCGTCATGGCCACCCGCAACGATCCCGAGCGGCGTTGGATCAATGGCTCGTTAGGCACCGTGAGCCGGGTCGAAGACAATGAAGTCTCCGTCCGCTTTGACGCGACAGGGCTAGAGCACGTGGTTGCCCCCGTGAGCTGGGACCAGATCAAACAGGTCTGGGACGAGGGCGCTCAAACCATCTCAAGCCAAGTGGTCGGCTCGTTTAAACAAGTCCCGCTCGCACATGCCTGGGCGATCACGATCCACAAAGCCCAAGGCTTGACGCTGGATGATGTGCGCATCGATCTCGTCAATGGCGCCTTCGCGCCGGGGCAGACCTATGTCGCCCTTTCCCGCGTCCGCACCATGGGGGGCTTGTCGTTCGCAAGACCCTTGCGGGCGAGCGATTTGAAGACCGATCAGATGCTGGTGGCCTATCAGGAATGGGCGGGCGGAAAGTAAGGGAAGCGCTTAATTTATGTCGTAAAGTCCATTATGATGGAGACTTTACAAGGAGCGCAATTTGGAAATCTCAGTTACAAACGCAAAGGCGAAATTGACCGATTTGGTCCATCGCGCCGAGAACGGTGATGAGATTATTCTTACCCGACACGGCAAGGCAGCGGTTCGTTTTGTCGCGGTAAAATCCTCACCGACATCAGATCAAAAGCGCGCGCTTTTGAACGCCATTCGGCAAAACGCTAGACAAAATGCGACGAGCGGGCCTAACGCCGCGCGGAGCCAGGATTTTCTCTATCATGGTGACAATTTTACGCCAGCCGATTCCATGTCGGCTACCAATGATTGTGATTGACTGTTGAGTAAACGAGCCTCGTCACCCTGCGCTCTTTAGTCAGGAGCTTCAGTGGATTTAAAGATGCGGCTTTGTGCGCCAGTCCACTTCGTGGCCGGACACCCGAAGCCTGAGAGGGCAGTAAAATGGCGGAGAGGGGGAGATTCGAACTCCCGATAGGGTTGCCCCTATGCCGCATTTC
>DAIOVR010000067.1:0-11980 GCA_036758905.1 Beijerinckiaceae bacterium
CGATATGCTCCCAGAACCGGCCATAGCCTTCCATACGGCGCTCGCGGTCCTCGGATGAGATCGGCGCGCCGCCCGACCACGGCTCATGATGCGTCCAGCCGCGCCAGAGCCGCGTTTCGATGCCAAGGCGTCTAGCCTCGCGGACCCAAGGGTTTCGATCGGAAAAATGGATATAGGCCGCACCCGCATCATAGGGGATGCCAAGCGAGGAATCGGTGAAGGCACGACCGCCCACGCGCTGGCGCGCCTCGAGCACTAAAGCCGTTTTGCCACAGGCCTGCGCCGTTCTTGCCGCGGCGATGCCTGCAGCACCCGCACCGATAATGATAAAATCATAGGTCATGAGACGGCCTTATATAGAAATTTGATCTCTTGTGCAGTTAGGATATGCATCCATGAACAGGCCGGATGAATTCGGCCAGACTGCTGAGGAACACGCCAATGGCTAATCATCTTTTCGACCTCATCCGTTCGAGAATCGCCGATCCGGACCGTTTGTTTATGGAAACGCCAGATGGCGCGACGATGACCTATGGCGCGCTGCTTGCCGAAACCGGACGCTATGCGAACGCGCTGATTGGCTTAAACATCAGACCCGGTGATCGGGTTGCGGTTCAGCTTGAGAAATCGCCTGCGGTGATTTTTATCTATCTTGCTTGCGTGCGCATCGGCGCCGTCTTTTTGCCATTGAATACCGGCTACACACTCAATGAGCTTGAGTATTTCATTTCTGATTCCGGCGCATCGCTTGTCATTTGTGATCCGCACGCGCGCGACGGATTGTCGGAGATTGCAAGCCGTCACCACGCACAGCTTGAAACCCATGGCCGTGATGCTTCCGGATCGCTTTATGAGAGAGTGATGAAAGCATCATGTGAGTTTAACGATGTCGCGCGGGGGCCTGATGATCTTGCGGCTATTCTTTATACATCCGGTACAACGGGCCGCTCCAAAGGCGCGATGTTAAGCCATGATAATCTTGCCTCAAACGCGATTGCACTTGTCGAGACGTGGCGGTTTAGCCCACAGGATGTGCTTATTCACGCGCTGCCTGTATTTCACACCCATGGCCTGTTTGTGGCAACGAATGTAACCTTGTTGGCGGGATCATCGCTGATCTTCCTTCCCAAATTCGATGCCAAGCTTGTGCTGTCTTTTATGGACCGCGCAAGCGTTTTGATGGGGGTACCAACCTTCTATACGCGGCTCCTCGATGAGGCCGGACTTAATGCTGAAACCACTGCGAAAATGCGTTTGTTTATTTCAGGCTCGGCCCCGCTTCTGGCCGAGACGCATCGCGAATGGAACAAGCGCACAGGACACGCAATTCTCGAACGCTATGGCATGACGGAAACCAATATGAACACGTCGAACCCTTATGATGGGGACCGAATACCGGGAACCGTTGGAATGGCGTTGCCCGGCGTTGAAGCTCGCGTTGTAGACCCTGAAACAGGAAAGCCAGTGCCGCAGGGTGACATCGGCATGATCGAAGTGAAAGGCCCAAATGTTTTCAAGGGCTATTGGAATATGCCGGAGAAGACGAAAGCCGAGTTCCGTGACGATGGATTTTTTATCACGGGCGATCTCGGACAATTCGACGAGCGCGGCTATTTGAGCATTGTCGGACGCGGCAAGGATCTCATCATTTCGGGTGGATTAAATATTTATCCGAAAGAAGTCGAAGAAGAAATTGACGCGCTTGCGGGTGTGGCTGAAAGCGCCGTCATCGGCCTACCCCATCCTGATTTCGGCGAAGGGGTTGTCGCCGTTATTGTGCGCGAGAAAAATGCGACCATCGACGAACAACAAGTGATGGCAGGGCTTGATGGGCGCCTTGCGCGTTTCAAATTGCCAAAGCATATCTTTTTTGTTGATGAGCTGCCGCGCAATACAATGGGAAAAGTGCAAAAAAACCTATTGCGCGATGCCTATAAAGACCTTCGCTTCACCTGAAATATATTGATCATGGATTCCGAAGACGAAGGGCTATTTTTCGCGAAACACTTTGGCGAATTGATCGGTCGCGGGTTTCAACAAATAGGATAAAACTGAGCGAGTCGCCGTCTCGATATAGACTTCGGCTACCATGCCGGGCAAGACGGCGCCTTCCGAGAGTTTGGCAAATTCAGAATCGGGAACCGCTATCTTGATCGCAAAGCTGCTTAATCCCGAGCGCTCATCGCGTACGGCATCGGCGGCAACCATTGAAATGGTGCCGATCAATTCGGGCGTCACCCGACGATTAAAGGCGGTCAATCTTAAACGTGCACGCCCGCCGACACGCACCTGATCAATATCATTGGGCGAGACCAAAGCTTCAATCGTCAACGGTTCATTCCCCGGCACAATCTGCATCAAGGTTTCGCCCGGTTGAATAATCCCGCCAATCGTATGCACATTGAGTTGTGATACTACGCCGGAAACGGGCGCTAAAATTTCAAGTCGCTTTAATGTTTCTTGGGCGATTGCTTTGCGATGAACAAGCTCGGCCATTTTGGGTTCCAGATCTTGAATATCGCGATTAACTTCCGAAAAGCGCTCCTGATCCAGATTGGTAATTTGCAAGGTTACTTCGTCAATTTTGCCGCGAAGCTCTGCCATTTGTGCCTTTAGAACTTGCACATCCCCTTCCGATCGTGCCTGCTCCCGGCGAAGCGGCATAACGCGCTGAACCGATGCGAGATTTGCAGCATAAAGACTTTCAACGCCTTTTAATTCCAAGGCTATAAGTTCAAGTTCTTTTTGTTTGGTTTCAAGCTGCGCTTGATCGCCTTCAATCTGATTTTCAAATTGGGCTTTGCGTTCACTCAAGACATTTTTTTGGCCTTTTAATGCGTCACGTCTTGCGATGAAAAGTTCCGTCTCGCCGTGACGGATGAGGGATGGTGCAATCCCTTTCGAATTTTCATCCAACACCAAAGCCGAAGGATCAAAAACTTCCCCATCGCGCTCGGCCATGAGACGGGCGTGACGGGCGATCATCGCATTTAATTGATCGCTGATGATCCCCAATTCAGATTGTGCCGCTTGTGGATCAAGCCGGATCAAGACGTCGCCTGCCGATACCCCATCGCCATCTTTGACGTGAATTTCCTTGATAATACCGCCAGTCAGATTTTGAACTTTCTTAATGCTCGATTCGACCTTCACCGTTCCTGATGCGACGACCGCACCGGAAATATCGGAAACCGCAGCCCATAGGAAAAATCCGCCAAAGAGCACCGCAATAACAATGAAAGAAACATATAATAGACGGCGGGCCGAACGCCTGTTTCCTCTTAATCGCAGATTTGAACCGGCGATCGCCGTCATCAAGGATTGGTTGCTGGGTTCATTGAAGCCGTGAGGAATTTCAGTCATGATTTTATGGTCGCCAATTTAACGCTGACAGGGTTTTGGGGGACATTCTGTTGCTCGCTTCTTAGCGACCGCAAAATGTCATCTTTCGGTCCGAAGGCGCGTAATTTCCCGGCTTCGATAACGGCGATCAAATCAACATTGGCAATCGCGCTTGATCGATGGGCGATGAGCACAACAATGCCGCCCCGTTGTTTGATCGATAGGATAGCGGCAGAAAGGGCTGTCTCGCCATCAGCATCGAGATTGGAATTAGGCTCATCCAACACTACTAAAAACGGATTATCATAGAGAGCGCGCGCAAGGCCGATGCGTTGTCTTTGTCCGGCAGAGAGAATGGCACCATTCTCGCCAATCGCCGTTTCATAACCCTTATCCATGCCGATAATCATCATATGGACATTGGCCGCTATTGCCGCATCGATGATCATTTGCGGTGTCGCATGCGGATCGAACCGTGCAATGTTTTGTGCAATTGTACCTTCGAACAATTCGACATCTTGGGGAAGATAACCGGTGAAGCGGCCACGCTCCTCATCGTCCCATTGCTCAAGGCGGGCGCCATCAAGCCTGATATCGCCAGCCAAGGGAGTCCATACACCCGCAATGGCGCGCGCCAAGGTTGATTTGCCTGCCGCACTTGCTCCGATAACACCAAGGGCTTGGCCTGCTTCGACTTCAAATGAAATGTTCTTAAGGATAGCCGCGTCAATCCCCGGCGGGCCAACATAAAGACCCGATACCGACAAATGGCGCTTCGGCGCGGGCAGCGTCATGGTCTTTGTGCGAACAGGAACGCGGCTAAATAAAAGCTCTAACCGCTCAATGCCTTTTCGGGCCGCGACAAAACCTTTCCAATGGGCGATGACTCCTTCAAGCGGCGCTAGCGCCCGTGTCGATGTAATCGAGGCCGCGATAATGGCACCAGCCGACATATCACCACGCAATACGCTATAGGCGCCCATGGCCAAAATGCCGGATTGCATGATCAATCGGAAAATTCGCGTGAGCGTCGCGAGCCCGTTTGATTTATCTGTCATGGTTTGCTGCTTGGTGAGATAGGCAGCATTCGCATCCGAGAAAGCCGCACCAAGCCGCTTGCCCAAGCCCATCGCTTTGACGATTTCAGCATTGCGATGTCCGGCTTCGGCCAGAAGTGAACGGCGTGAATTGGCCTGCGCCGCCTCACTGTTGAGCCGAACTGTTACGGAATCAGCGCCAATGGTTAAAAGCGCGAGAAAGACAGCACCAATCACGGTGACATAAGCGAGAAGGGGATTGAGAAGATAGATCAACAACAGATAGACGGGCATCCATGGCAAATCGAGAAAGGCCGCTGGTCCTGTGCCAGAAATAAAAGCGCGCACGGCATCGAGATCACGCATCGCTTGCATACCATCTGCCGCACCACGGGCGGCCGTCATCGGTAACGCCGCGATAACTTGAAACAAACGTGAGCTGAGGTGCTCGTGAAAATCCGTGCCCGCACGGCTCACAACGAGGCCACGGATATAATCCAGCACGCCTTGGACACAATAGAGAAAGAGACCGCCAACAGATAAGGCGATAAGCGTTGGCACTGAATGCGAGGCAAGCACACGGTCATAGACCTGAAGCATAAAGAGCGGGCCGGTGAGATAGAGAAGATTGATAAAGCCCGACACGATGGCGATGCCACCCAGAAGCGACCACAAGAATGTAAGCGCTTTACGAATTTCATGAGAGCCCGCGCCGGGAGCTTTATGGGGCTTCGGCATATTTGTTCTCCCTTTGTAAAGCAGAGCGCTTCAAAGAAATTGAGAGCGCATCGGATGAAATATCATATGTATATTGTTTCTCTTATTAGGATTTTTAATGTGTTTTTTTAGTGATGGATTTTTTATTAAGTAAAAAGCCTTAATTAAGGCGTATTATAGTTGAGTTTAAGCTTTTAAATTACTTATTATTTTTCAAAAGTTTATTAGTTTTTATTGGAAAAATTTCTTTTTTATTTGACGGATACATATCCGTATTCCTACGGTCCGCATTAAGCCGGACCCAATATCCGGCGACATGATCACTTCTCTTTCACCGGATTTCCGGACCCTCCGTCTGCCCCCCTCTTGGTGCTGATCGGTGTCCGCGAAAGGATTATGAATATGACGATCGATCCGAAAAATCTGGCCGCTACGGCGACCCTTACGTTTGATGACGAGTTCAACACCTTCAGCATTTGGAATGGTACAAGTGGCACATGGCAGACCTCCTATCCATGGTCTCCGGCAAGTGGTGGTACCAATGCGCCCAATAACGAGCTTGAGTGGTATATCAACCCCGCTTACGCACCGACGAGCTCTGTTAATCCGTTCAGCGATACGAATGGTGTGCTCACCATCGAAGCCAAGCCTGCTTCGGCCACGATTCAATCAATAACCGGACTGCCTTATACATCCGGCATTATGACGACCGATCACTCCTTCTCGCAGACCTATGGCTATTTCGAAATGCGGGCGCAATTACCGACAGGCCAAGGCATTTGGCCTGCCTTCTGGCTCTTACCCGTTGATCAAACTTGGCCACCGGAAATCGATGTGATGGAAGTCATTGGATCGAGTCCTAATCAACTCAACACAACCGTGCATTACGGCAACAATCAAGCGACAGGCTTTGTTGTGAATGAGCCTGGTATGACAACGGGCTTTCATACCTATGGAGTGGATTGGGAGCCTGATTTCATAACGTGGTATTTTGACGGCAATGCGGTTTCTAAAACCGCGACACCTGCCGGCATGAACAAGCCCATGTATATGTTGGCGAACCTCGCCGTTGGTGGCGATTGGCCGGGTGCCCCCAACAGCACGACGCCTTTTCCAGCTGACATGCAAATCGATTATATTCGTGCCTATTCCTCGGTGCCTGGCGGTGGGACGACCCCTCCTCCTGTAACGCCTCCGCCTGTCACACCTCCACCAGTGACGCCTCCTCCCGTCACACCGCCGCCAAGTACGACGCAGCATCTCTTTGATTTACCAACAACTGCTGCAACGACGCATGTGATAACGGGAACCTCCGGCAATGACGTTTTAACCGCCACCAGCACGCATACTTATTTCGATAGCTGGGGTGGCAATGACACGATGACGGGACTTGGTAATGATGTGTTTGAAATCTATTCGAGCCAAAACATTATAAAAGAAGCAGCGGGCTCGGGTATTAATACGGTCAATAGCGGTTCGACGAGCTTTGTCTTGCCTGACAATGTTCAAAACATCACCTTGATCGGCAATGGCGGCAATCACAGCAATGGTGCGCAAAGTGCAACGGGTAACGGCCTTGACAATCTGATGGTATCGAACTCGACGTCTTACGGCAACACGCTGATTGGCAATGCGGGCAATGATGAATTGATCGCAGGCAAAGGCGCCGACATCCTCACGGGCGGAACCGGAGCGGATGAGTTTGTCTTCAAAGCGTTGCCAACCAAAGCCGGACATGTGACCGATTTCACTGCTGGCACCGATATGCTCGATTTACGCGGCATCTTCAAAACAGCCGGCTATACGGGCACCGATCCGATTGCCGATCACCATCTCATTTTATCCGCAAATGCGAATGGTGGCACGGCGGTCTATTATGACGCATCGGGTAATCCAACCGGAACCAAGGTATTGATCACGACGCTGGATCATGTCCTTCCCTCCGCTTTGCATCTTCAAAGCGATATCTGGTTTGCTTAAAGCCGATTAAGTCTTTACCCGAAGACGTTTCGATGCAGAATGACCACCGTGAGCATTTAAGCTCACGGTGGATTTTTTTGGTATCTTCATGTCTGGTTTAGATCGATCGCCGCTATTGGCGCCCATGCCGCACCGGGCGCTTTGTACGGATTGCGGCATCTCCCGCTCAAGCGAGCCAGAGCGATGCGGTAAAGCCTGCCAATTTATTGCGCCCAATTACGACGCCCTTGAAAAAGAAGTGCACGGCCGAGCACGTGACCCTGATCGCTCTGATGAGCTGTTCTTCGGCCCCTTTAAGCGGATGGTACGCGCCTCGCTTGCAAAGCCGTTGCCTGGTGCGCAATGGACAGGCATCACGACGCGATTGGCCGAGCGATTGCTCGAAGAAGGCGCGATTGATGCCGTGCTGACCATGACGCCCGATCCTACGGACAAATGGCGTCCGGTACCCGTGCTCGTCACCAAAGCAGAAGACATGGCGCAATGCCGCGGTATGCGTATGGGGTATGCGCCACTGCTCGCTTTGCTGGAGCCTGCCATCCAACAGGGATTTAAGCGGTTAGCCATTATCGGAATCCCGTGCCAGATTTATGCGCTACGGGCGCTTGAAAAGGAATTAGGGTTTGACCGGCTATACGTGATCGGGACGCCGTGTTCGGACAATACGACAACCGCGAATTTTCATGATTTTTTGAGTCTTCTATCGGATGATCCCGACACCATTACCTATCTCGAATTTCGTGCTGATTATCATGTCGAGCTGCGCTTCAATGATGGACGCGTCAAAGCCATTCCATTTTTACAATTACCACTCTCTACGCTGCCACCCGACTTTTTTCCACTGACCTGTCGAACCTGTGTCGATTACACCAATGTGCTCGCCGATATTACGGTTGGCTATATGGGGGGACAAGGCGAGCAATGGTTGTTGGTGCGCAATGAACGCGGCGAAGAGCTGTTAAGCCTCCTGGGCGATGAGGTGCGTCTTTCTGCACCAGGCAATGCCGGAAAGCGCAAAGGTGCTGTGACAGGCTTTATGGCGAATGTCGAACGCGCAGCAGGCGGATTGCCCTTGCGCAAAATGCCCGATTGGCTTCGCCCGATTGTGGGATGGCTGATGCCAAAGATCGGCCCACGCGGGCTTGAATTTGCACGGGCGCGGGTGGAGATGAAAGCGATTGAAACAATCCTCCATCTTCGCCGCCACATGCCGCGCAAAATGAAAAATATGGTGCCGCCGCATGTGTGGAAACTGGTTGAGCCTTACGGGCTTAAGCCCGAAAAGGGTGAACGCGCCATCGATGCTAAAACACAATGAATGTGATGCGCCGGATTTTATCCCTTCTCCTTGTCACGTTTGCTTGTCTCGCGATTGGGCTGTCCGTTTTTCAGCTTAATAAAGCGACCGATGGCATCGTGATACGAGATGTCGATATTGGCACCATCCCTGCTCGCATTTTTGAAAAGCAAGAGCACACCGCGGCGCCTGTCGTTGTGATTGCGCATGGCTTTGCCGGATCACAACAATTGATGCAGTCTTTTGCAATAGCACTTGCGCGCAATGGTTATATCGCGGTGACGTTTGATTTTGCAGGCCATGGGCGCAATCCCTCACCGTTGACAGGCAGCATAACGGAAGAAACAGGTGCAACAGAAACCTTGCTCGCCGAGCTCGAAAAAGTATCCGCCTATGCGCGACCTTTGGGCGATGGACGGCTAGCCGTGCTCGGACATTCGATGGCGTCCGATATCGTTGTGCGGTTTGCTGAGAAATCACCCGACATAGCAGCAACCATTGCGGTGTCGATGTTCTCGCCTGTTGTGACGGCCTCATCACCGAAAAATCTACTCGTGATAGTCGGTGATTGGGAAGGCATGTTGAAAGACGAGGCGTTAAGGGCCGTTTCGCTGGCGACCGCTCCGCGCCATGCTGAAGCCTCAATGCTGTATGGCGATCCGTTAAAGGGTACCGCACGAGAGGCTATTTTCATTCCCCATACCGAGCATGTGAGTGTGCTTTTTGCACGTGAGAGCGTAAGGGCAGCTCTTGAATGGCTCGATGCCTGTTTGGCAATAAAGCGGAATGCGCCCCTTCAGCTAGACGCGCGGGGACCTTGGATTGCATTCCTGATTTTAGGTTCGGTACTGCTAGGGTGGCGAGCGTGCCAATCGCTTCCACAAGTAACACAAGACCCAATAGGTGCAGGCCTCAACTGGCGTCGACTATGGGTTCCGATGGTGTTGCCCGCCTTGATCACGCCACTGCTGTTGCGTTTTGTTCCAACCCATTTTTTACCTGTGCTCGTGGCCGATTACCTTGCCGTACATTTTGCTGTTTATGGATTGATCACACTGGTCGTGTTGGCATTGATTACCCGATCCAACCCCCTTTTCACCATGCAAGGCCGTACCCTTTATCGGCTGCTCGCGGCGGTGATGTTGGTTATGGCGTATGAGGCGTTAGCCTTGTTTTGGCCGCTCGATCATTATTTTGCGAATTTTGTACCGGCACTTAATCGCATGCCAATTGTGCTGGCGATGATGATCGGCACCTTGTGTTATTTCTTGAGCGATGAATGGCTCACGCGCGGAACACATTCAGGCCGCGGCGCCTATGCGCTGAGTAAACTCATCTTTCTTGTATCGCTTGGCATCGCGACGGCGCTTGATTTTGAACGCCTGTTTTTTCTGATGATCATCATACCCGTGATCTTGCTTTTCTTCCTGATCTTCGGGCTTTTCAGTTCTTGGATTTATAAAAGCACGGGCGATCCGCTGGTCGCGGGCATCGCCCATGCTTTTGCTTTTGCGTGGGCGATCGGTGTCACTTTCCCGATTTTGGTCGGTTAAAACACCGATCGATCAATGAGCTTTGATTACGGCGATGTCGATTCAATGCCGACCGTTACGACACGATCTTCCATCGTTTCAAGATCCGTATGACGCGTTTCTTTGACGAAATACAACGCGATAAACGTCAAAAGGCCGAGGCAAGAAAGATAGTAGCCAACGGCACCCGGGCCATATTGTTTGGCAAGCCATGCCGCCATGAAGGGCGTTAACGCTGCACCCAAAATCGAGGCGACATTATAGGCCACGCCTGAACCCGTATAGCGCGTATTGGTCGGGAAAAGCTCCGGCAAAAAGGCCGCCATGGGGCCGAAGGTTAAACCCATCAGCGTCATGCCGAGGCTCAAGAAGATGAGCATCAATGGCAAATTGGCCGTCTCTGCGGATCCCATGGTTTCAGGAGACAGGAAGGGGCCGAAGGTGAGGCCAAACAGGATGATACCCGCCGTAACCATCATCAAGAGCTTACGACGACCCAAACGATCAGCCAGTGCCCCCGACACGGGAATAAACGCCGCGAAGAACAGGACAGAGATGAGTTGCAACGTCAAAAAGGGACGATAGCCAATCCCGAGGGCACCAAGCTGAACCTTACCAATGGCATAAGACAAGATCCACGTCGTCATCGTGTAGAAAATGCCATAGGTGGCAACCATGCTGAAGGTGCCAAGCAAGATTTGCCGCGGGTTATTGGCGAAGACGCGGAAAAGCGGAGAACGTACGCGCTCACCGCGCGCTGCCGCCCGCGTGAAAACCGGCGTCTCGAAAAGCGCAAGGCGAACATAAAGGCCAACGACAACGAGAGCGATCGAGACCAAAAACGGAATGCGCCAGCCCCACACAAAGAAGGGATCATCCGCTGCCGATTTGGTGGAGTCGAACGCGAAGAGATAAGTCAAAATCAAGAAGAAGCCATTGGCGAGAATAAAGCCAAAGGGCGCGCCAAGTTGCGGCCACATCGCAGCACGCGCCCGCTTGCCAGGCTCGGCGGTTTCTGCGGCCAACAAAGCGGCACCTGACCATTCACCACCAAGGCCAAGGCCCTGACTAAAGCGCAAAATGGTCAACAAGATCGGTGCGAAAAGACCCACTTGTTGATAGGCCGGAAGCAGACCGATGATGAAGGTTGCAAGACCCATCAAAAGCAAGGAGCCGACAAGGGTTGTCTTGCGGCCAATCCGATCACCAAAATGGCCAAAAAGAACAGAGCCTACGGGGCGTGCGAGAAAGGCGACGCCAAAAGTGGCCATCGACGCTAGAAGCGCCGAGTTGCCCTCGCTTGCCGGAAA
This sequence comes from Beijerinckiaceae bacterium, assembly GCA_036758905.1. Taxonomy (GTDB): domain Bacteria; phylum Pseudomonadota; class Alphaproteobacteria; order Rhizobiales; family Beijerinckiaceae; genus CAIUPE01. Next base: position 11,216 of record DAIOVR010000067.1, read on the forward strand.
GAACAGGGTTGGAAAGACCGAAACGGCGGCCGTGGCATAGATGTAAAAATCATAAAATTCGATTGTCGTGCCTACAAGGCTTGCAAAAATAATCTGAGCTTTCGAATTTCGAGCTGGTAAGTTCTGATTCACGGCAAGGTTCCTATTTTATTGTCATGAGCCTTATTGGCCCCGACCCGCGAAATGATGTTCTCCCCTGATGCATAGACTTACCTTTCAGCAAGAATACGCCTATCTGTTTTTGAACATTCCGCGGATCACGTCAACTGAGGCCGATCGGCCCATTAGAGACGGATAAATCCAAAATGCATAGCGGGCCGTAGGAGTTAATGAAAAGCTTTTACGAAGGCTTGTCCGTCACCGGAGTAATTGGTTAGAGGTACCCGTGCTACAGCTTATCTATACGAGTCGAGAATTCCGCCCTTTAAGCGAAGCGGATCTCAAGCGTTTGGTTAACCATAGCCGCGCCCGGAACCAAAAAGACCACGTGACCGGATTCCTCTATTATTCCAGCGGTACATTTTTGCAGTTGCTGGAAGGCGATGAGGACGCTGTTGAAGCTACTTTTGCACGGATTCAAGATGATTTCAGGCACGTGAACCCGACCATTATCTTTAAAGATAACACGGCCACCGAGCGTCTCTTTGAAGATTGGAGCATGGAAATAGCCGATCCGAAATCAACTTCCGCCATTATGCGCGGATTTTTTCAAACGGATAAAGATCTCGATCTTACAAAGCTTGACGCCGAAAAGGCGCTTTTGCT
>DAIOVR010000068.1:0-11965 GCA_036758905.1 Beijerinckiaceae bacterium
CAGGCATCTACGCCATTGGTGATGTCGTGCGCGGACCAATGCTTGCGCATAAGGCCGAGGATGAAGGCGTAGCCGTCGCCGAGATCATTGCCGGTCAAGCAGGCCATGTGAATTACGGCGTTATCCCTGGCGTTGTTTATACTCAGCCAGAAATCGCAACGATTGGCAGAACGGAAGAAGACTTGAAGGCCGCCAATGTCGCTTACAAGGTCGGAAAATTTCCCTTCACAGCGAATGGCCGCGCAAGAGCGATGCGTTCTACCGATGGATTTGTGAAGGTGTTAGCTGATGCTGCAACCGATCGTGTTCTAGGATGCCACATCATTGGCAAAGGTGCCGGTGATCTTATTCACGAAGTTGCGGTGTTGATGGAGTTTGGTGGATCGTCGGAAGATCTTGCCCGGACGTGCCATGCTCATCCCACCATGTCCGAAGCGGTCAAAGAAGCAGCACTCGGTGTTGAAAAGCGGTCAATCCATATTTGATCGCCTAGGTATAGGATATTTTTGGCTCGATAATATCACCATCGGAATCGGGTTTTCGAATAAGGATCCTTTAGATATGGTTTGTCACCATTTCGAATAAGGGATCCACGATGCTGAATTTGGATTTTATACCGTCGTTACAAACGATAGCCCTATTTTCATTAGCGTCTTTGATCCTAGCGCTTACGCCCGGACCCGATATGGCCTTGTTTCTCGCCCGTACGGTTACGGGTGGGCGTAGCTCTGGCTTTGCAGCCATGTTCGGCGCTTCGACAGGTTTAGTTGTTCATGCTCTATTAGCAGGGCTTGGGCTTTCTGCTCTCTTGGCGGCCTCCGCAACAGCCTTTTTCATTCTGAAAATTGTGGGCGGTCTTTACTTGCTATGGCTTGCTTATGGCGCCATTCGACACGGATCTGCTTTTTCAGTCGATAGTAATGCCGTCCCAAAACAATCGTGGCTTGCCACGTTTCTAACGGGTTTAGGAATCAATCTGACGAACCCTAAGGTCATTGTATTTTTTGTCACCTTTCTACCGCAATTTATTGATGCGAGCGATCCTTCGGCATCGGGCCAATTGTTGTTCTTAGGCCTCTTTTTCTTGCTAATCGGTATTCCAACAAATGCTGTCGTCATTTTAATTGCAGAGCGGTTTACGAATTTTATGCAATCGTCCCCGCGAGCGATGCGCATTTTTGATTACGGGTTTGCCGGCATTGTTACAGCCTTCGCCTTAAAGCTTGTCCTGACGCAAGGCCGCTGAACCCTTAAAGAGATCAGACAACGGCCAATGAAATGGCGCCAAGCCCTTCGACATAAGCGCGCATGGTCTGCCCCCGTTCGACTTTGCCAACACCTTCAGGCGTTCCCGTAAAAATAATATCGCCTGCTTTCAGCTCAAAATAGCGCGAAAGGATCGATATTTGCTCGGGAACCGACCATACCATATCGGAAAGATCTGAAGACTGACGAGGTTCGCTGTCGACCGAAACGCTAATTTTTCCGCGAGACGGATGGCCAACCGAAGACACCGGATGAAGCGGTCCGACTGGAGCAGAATAATCGGCACTTTTGCCAACTTCCCAAGGGCGCCTGGTGGCTTTGGCTTCATCCTGCAAGTCACGACGGGTCATATCGAGACCTACGGCGTAACCAAAGACATGCGCTAACGCATCTTTCTCTTCAATATTGCGTCCGCCCGACTTAAGCGCGACAACCATTTCAACTTCATGATGGTAGTTGGATGTCATTGTTGGATAGGGGTGTTGAACGGTTTCATTTTCCGGACAAAATTGAAGTGTATCCGCAGCCTTTTGAAAGAAAAATGGCGCTTCGCGCGTTGGATCTCCGCCCATTTCTCTTGCGTGCGCGGCGTAGTTTCTTCCAATGCAGTAAATGCGGCGTACAGGAAAAACGGTATTTCCGCCCGCAACGGGAATTGTCGTACGTGGTTCAATATCAATGGCGTATGGCATGGTCATCAGATGAACTCTTCAATTATCTTCTCAACGGGCCCATTTTTGGGCTAAGTGTCGAGTGAGACTGACTGAGTAAAAGCAGGATAGCAAGTCCGCACGTCTGATAATGGGAGAAAAATGTGACTGAGAGTGAAGCCCATCAAAAGAAAAAGCTCAACCCGCTCGTTCGGTTGGCATTTGATCTCGGACCGCTTGCCGTTTTTTTCATAGGCTACACTTTCGGAGATTTTTTTGTGGCGACCGCCATCTTCATGGTGTCGCTATTTGCATCAATGGCACTTTCTTACGCGCTGACAAGGCATTTGCCGATCATGTCAATCGTCTCAGGAATTATTGTCGCCGTGTTTGGCGGGCTGACATTGTTTCTTCATGATGAGACGTTTTTCCGAATGAAGCCAACGATTATCTATGCTCTCTTTGGAAGCCTATTATTAGGTGGGCTCATATTGGGTAAGCCATTGATTGCTGCTGTTTTAGGCGAGGCTGTGGATCTTACCGAAGAAGGATGGAAAATATTGAGCCTCCGTTGGGGAGTGTTCTTTTTCGTATTAGCCGCGATGAATGAAGTCGTACGGTTGGGCTTCCCCGATTATTGGGTTCAATTCAAAGTATTCGGCGCGACCGCACTGACCATCGGTTTTGCAATGCTTCAGGCGCCTGTCATGATGAAGTATGAGCGCAAGAAAGACGAAAACGACTAAGGTTAACTGCCCTTCAGCGCCTTTTCGATGGCCGCATTGATAGGTCCCTTAATTGCTTCTTCGGTAAGCGGACCTACATGCTTGTAGATAATTTCGCCCTTACCGTTGATCACAAAGCTTTCTGGAACCCCATAAACACCCCAATCAATGGCTGCTCGTCCTTCGGTATCCATTCCAATGGCTGCATAGGGGTTTCCGAGAGCGCCGAGGAAGCGTCGGGCATTGTCCGGTTGGTCTTTATAATTGATACCCATCAAGCGGATGCGTGTATCCTTTGAGATCTTGAGCAGCAAAGGATGCTCGTCGCGACAAGGAACACACCACGAAGCGAAAATATTGACGATGGTAACACCGCTTTTCAGGTCCTCGGTGGAGAACCCCGGAATGGCAGTTTCGCCGACGTTTGCGCCGGGCAAGGCCGGTAGTGAAAATTGCGGCGCGGGACGCCCGATTAAAGTCGAAGGCAATACCGAAACAGGGCCTCTCCAGAGGCTATAGAGGAACAGGATAGCGAGTAAGCCAAATATACCGGCAGGAAGCAGGAAAATACTTTTTCGCTTTGATCCGACCGCACTCATTTTCTATCGCTTTCTGAGCGGCGACGCGCTCCGGAAGCCTCTAGTATATTCAGCAATCGCCTTTGCTTTTTGTAATCCAGAATTATCCAAAGCAGCAGGCCGGAGAAAACGACAAAGCCAGCGATATAGGCTGCTAAAATAAAACCAAAATGCGGGTCGTCTATCACTCGGCGATCCCTTTCATTTCATGATTGGCTGCTAGGATGCCCAGCGTTCGTACACGCCGTCGAAGAATTTCATTTCTCATGGCTGCAAAATGGAGCGCCAACACAACAAGCGTAATGCCAATCGCAACCAATAGAAGCGGCCACAACATTGATTTATCGATGGTCGGCCCGCCCATGCGAAACACGCTTGCTGGTTGATGCAATGTGTTCCACCAATCAACAGAAAATTTGACAATTGGCAGGTTAATCGCGCCGACCAATGTCATCACCGCAGCAGATCGACCTGCGCGGGCTGGGTCTTCATACGCATTCCAAAGCGCAAGTATGCCGCAGTAAATCAGAAACAAAACCAAGACTGAAGTTAGTCGCGCATCCCAAACCCACCAAGTGCCCCACATTGGCTTGCCCCATAAGGACCCTGTGAGCAGGCATAGGAAGGTAAACGCAGCCCCAATCGGAGCAATCGATTTTGCTGAGACATCCGCGAGCGGGTGCCGCCAGACCAGCGTCCCAATCGAGGAAAGAGCCATAATCCCGTAACAGGCCGTCGAGAGCCACGCGGAAGGAACATGGATATACATGATCCTAACGGTCTCACCTTGCTGATAATCGGCTGGCGCATAAGCGAAGGCCGCGTAAAAACCTATTGCAGCGATAATGGTTCCGCAGGCGGCAAGCCATGGAATCGCATACCGTATAAAGGCCAGAAAGCGTCCGGGATTCGCAAAAGCTAAATTCATCCCGTACTAATGCCTGAAATGCCGGGTATCCGTAAAGACCATTGCGAGCCCATGCGCATCGGCTGCTGCAATAACTTCATCATCCCGCATCGAACCGCCCGGTTGAATGATTGCGGTGGCTCCAGCTTCAGCGGCCGCTAACAATCCATCAGCAAAGGGGAAGAAGGCATCGGACGCGACGACGGATCCTTTAGCAAGACTTTCGGGCTCATGCGCAAGCTTGGCCGCATCCGCCGCTTTCCAAGCCGCAATACGCGATGAGTCAATCCGGCTCATCTGTCCCGCGCCAATTCCAACGGTAGCGCCGTCTTTAGCATAAACGATGGCATTCGATTTGACGTGTTTGGCAATACGGAAGGCAAACCGCAAATCGGAAAATTCCGCGGGCGTTGGCGCGCGCTTGGTTACCACTCTCAAATTCATGTCATCGACCACCGCATTGTCGCGCGATTGGGCGAGGAACCCCCCTGCGACAGAGCGGAGCAGAAGACCCGGACTGCGCGGATCAGGCAGACCGCCGGTGAGTAACAATCGAAGATTTTTCTTTGCTGCAATAATGGCAATGGCTGCATCGTCGGCATCGGGTGCAACAATGACTTCGGTAAAAATTTCAACGATGGCACGAGCAGCCTCGACATCAAGGCGACGATTGAGAGCAACGATACCGCCAAAAGCCGATACCGGATCGCATCGCAGGGCATTTCGATAGGCCTCGGCAAGCGTGGCGCCAATTGCGGCTCCCGCAGGATTGGCATGTTTGACGATGACAGCCGCTGCGTGAGCTTGCGGATCAAATTCCGCCACACATTCGAATGCAGCATCGGTATCATTGATATTGTTGAACGATAATTGCTTCCCTTGAACCTGACGCGCCGTTGCTACACCCGCGCGCTTTTCGGGTAACCGATAAAATGCAGCAGATTGGTGCGGATTTTCACCATAGCGCATGACTTCGATCCGATGCCCGCCGAGCGTTCTCCAATCAGGCGTTGGTTCATGTTCTTGAACAGCAAACCAATTGGCAATTGCCGCATCATAGGCTGCTGTGCGTGAGAACGCTTTCGCCGCTAATAAACGGCGCGTCTTAGAAGTCGTCGATCCATTGTTGGATTTCAACTCATCGAGAATAAGCCGATAATCGCCTGTATCGACAATGACCGCAACATCGGCATGGTTCTTGGCTGCACCACGGATCATGGCAGGGCCGCCAACGTCGATATTTTCGATGCAGGTGTCGAAGTCGTTGGTCTTCGCAATCGTCTCTTCAAACGGGTAGAGATTGACCACGAGAAGGTCGATCGGCCCAATGCCATGCGCCAGCATTGCTGCCTCATGTTCCGGATTGCCCCGGATAGCCAAAAGCCCACCGTGAACTTTCGGATGGAGCGTCTTGACGCGTCCATCCATCATTTCAGGAAAGCCCGTGAGATCAGAAACGTCGCGAACCGGTAAACCGGCATCGGCGATGGCCTTCGCAGTGCCGCCTGTTGAAATCAATTCAATCTTGTGAGCGTGCAATGCCTTTGCAAAATCCAGCAATCCAGTCTTGTCCGAAACAGACAGAAGGGCTCGCATAACGGGACGCAAATTACTGGGCATTGGGTACGACCTTATTCGAATTGGACTTAACGGATCGTCTCAATATCACGACTCGATAGGGCCGGTAAGATTGGCCATTAGGAGGATGCACACCCGATTTTATCGTGGGAACCGAGTTACGTCGCCGCGGATGAAGGACCATTTTACCGTTGGACGCTCGAGGGTCTTGGCCTCGATAACAATTTGTGTCGTGCGGCGCATACCGTCTGATGTTGCAAACAGCACGCTTTCTTCGATTTGGACGGGTGCATCGGCCGTAAAAGTCCAGAATTGGCCGGACGGCATTGTCAGACTCACAACATCGGCCTCTCTTGCCAAGGCCTCGACACCGGGATGCAAATGAAACCGGATCGTGTAGGGCAAGTCCTGATCGTGTCGTTTTGACGGAATGGCTTGGAGCTCGTCTTCTCCGATGAGCCATTCTCCACTGCGATTGAGCGATAGGCTCCGCTTGTGAACAAGTCCAAAACGGCCGCTATAGCCATCATGCATGGCCGTGATCCGCTCACTATCATCATCACTATCGCGAAAGACTTCGACGTGGCGCGGCCCGTTGATAATAGGCTCACCGGAGGGATAGCGTCGTTCACTATCGTCAGCGAAGCGACAAGAGGAGCGGTCATCGACGACGACAGTGGAGTGCGCAGCAGTCGCCCGAGCCAAGGGCTTGCGTATTTCCTGTCCTGCTACAGGCGCACCACAATTGATGATGAGCTTTTCGCCATTGTCTGAAAGCTCAAACGAAAGACAGCCCGCATGGGCAGAGCCGGAAAAAGCCTCTGGCGGCGATTTGCCCACATCCATAATGAGGATGGTTGTGTCACCTTGTATGCGTCTATAGCCCGATGGTCCCGCGGTTTCTGTCGGCCCCGAGCGTGTATCTTGGTAGGCCAAAATAGTGGCTATCAGATCGGGTGCCGTTGCGCTCATGCCGTTAAAGAGCGCCAATGTCCCATCCCCATGCCGGAACAGCCGGATCATCGGCATCATACGGTCAATCGCATTCAATAATTCAGCCGGAGGATTTGCCGATTGCGATAAAAAGCAATGTCGCAGGGGCAGTAATTCAGCCAATATATCCACGATCACCTGTGGATTGCGGCTGATATGCCCGCCATCGCTTAAAATTTCGCGATCCAATTGGCGAATGAAATAATCGATCACGCGCTTTGTGCGTCTCGGGCCGAGATCGGTGCATAAGGCAACATAGGTAAGCGCGATTGCGGCCTGTAGTCGATGTGCAGAATGGTCGATACGCCGTGATCGCCGCCAAAGATAAGCCGATTGTCGACGAATAGAATTCATAAACCGCCGATAAAAGGCTCGATCTGATCCGTCCAAGATGAGCGGAGAATGGCTTAGCCATGCAATAAGCCGACGTGAAACAACCAGCGTGTCCCAAGCGGGAGCATTACGGGGTGAACTGTAGTTTGATATCCAGTCTCCGACCATGGTTCGCGCATTGGCACGAGCCAGTGCAGTGTCGGCCGCGCGGATGTCCCGCAACCAACCAAAGCCCATAAGCGCTTCTGTCCATGCACGGGATGGTGAAGGCGCAGAAAAGGGTGAATGTCCGCCGGTCGAAACAATTTTACCAGCAAAAGCGAAATAGCCAGAGTAGATATCGCCAGCAGCCGTTGGATCACTTGTTCTGAGATCCTGCGGCGCGATTAAAATTCGTTCAATTCGTCCGTTGAAGGGCGTTGGTCTCAACCATCGAACGGACGCGATAAGACTCGCACCTACGCGTAACGCAGTGCGTCTAGCCGCAAAGCGCAGGGACAAGCCGAAATCTGATAGTGCGTAACGCGCCAATCCTGGCTCCAACTAACTTTAACCGTACCTTATGTGTCATACCCTGATTGGCACGCGACAACCAAGCTTTTGCCATCTTAAATGTGGGGAACTTATGACCGAACAAGTTTTGCCGCAAAAAATCCGTCGATTCCTTGTAGGCGCGGGTCTTCATTCGCGAGCATGAAGGGCAAAGTCCGTAATTCTCCTTGACCATTGATGGCCCATGCCAATTCAGGCCCCAACTGGTCCATATCCGTACGATTAAACGGCAACCGTTTGACCCTACTATCGGACTTTAAAAGCTCCGCAATTTGCAGTTCACCTTCTTCGGGCTCAAGAGAGCAGGTGCAATAGATCAATCGTCCACCGGGCTTGAGCAGATCAATCGCCTTTTTAAGCAGGCGGGCCTGTAGAGCCGCCAATTTTTGTAAATCTTCTAACTCTTTGGTCCATGCCACATCGGGATGGCGTCGTATGGTTCCTGTCGCCGTGCAGGGTGCATCAAGCAAAACGGCATCAAATGGTTCGGATTGGTAAGCCATCGCATCCATAGCGACGCTTTCGACCGAAAGTCCAAGCCGTCTCATGTTTTCGGATAATCGCTCCAGGCGCTTTGCCGATCGATCAATGGCTACGACTTTCGCACCTGCATGGGCCAATTGAGCCGTTTTACCGCCTGGTGCCGCACACAGATCAGCAATTCTCTCGCCCGGCTTTGCATCAAGCAACATGGCAGGGAGAGCCGCCGCAGCATCCTGCACCCACCAAGCTCCCTCCGTATAACCGGGAAGTGCTGTAATATTGGTACGCCCCTTTAGGCGCACAGAACCCGTTGGAAGGACGATGCCGTCGAGGTTTTCGGCCCAAAAGGCGGCGTTTTCCTTCACGGTGATATCGACACTCGCTTCCTGCATATTCGCTGAGGCGATTTTCTTCGCCGTGTCTTCTCCATAGGCTTTGACCCATTTCTGGGCGAGCCATTCCGGCGTATCGCGATGGAGAGGATCATCATTGGCAAGAATTGTCTCACGTTCGCGTGCTATCGTTCGCAAAAGGCCATTGGCTAATTTGATAAACCGCCTCGCCTCGGGATCGGCCTGCACAAGACGAACCGATAAATCGACTGCGGCATGGTCCGGCACATCGAGATAAAGTAGTTGCGCGACGCCTGCGACGAGGATCGATTCAAGTCGTCCAGAATGGTTTGGAAGCCCTTTTTCCAATCGCGACATTAAGGCGTCGCCAATAGTGCCTAAGCGGCGGGTAGCTGCCATCGCAATGGCGCGGGCAAGCCCTCGATCGCGATCGCTTAAGGATTTTCCGTCCGCTTCTGACAGAATCCGGTCGAGTGTTTCATCAAGCGGAAGGCTGCGAACAAGGAGATCATCAATCGCCAACATGGCACAGCGGCGTGCGATTAATCCGGGAATTTCTTCTCGTTCGGGAGAGGCGTCGCCGCTAACATCGCTCATTAAGGTGCTTTCTCATGGGTCAAAGATGGCTTGGCCAAGTTCACAACGATCTTGACCAATGTCCCTCTATGCCGCCAGAAGGTGGGGTGCTGCAAGTTTTTACTGATGCGGGGTTGGATGTCATGGATCATGAAAATCCTCAGGATAAGGCTATTTCCGTGCCTGAATTGCGCAAGCCTTTGAGCGACATCGCCAAGCGCGCTCTGGCTGAGGCCGAGGCACGTCGCCTCGCCACCAGCGGAAAAGAAGACTTACCGCGTGAGATCAATGGCCGGGACGGGCCTGAGCCTGTCCGCTTTGGCGATTGGGAAGTAAAAGGGCTTGCAAGCGATTTTTAGTCCGTTTGGCACAGTTCTAGCTAGGATTGACGATCAAAGACGGTTTTAGGTGTGTATTGGAGTAGAGTGTGGCGCTTGATCGACGAGGGTTTCTAGCAGGTTTGATGGCGATACCGCTGGTATCGACCCAATCGATGTCCCAAGAAGGTAAACAATGGAGTTATGATGGCGCGGATGGGCCCGAAAAATGGGCGGAAATAGATCCGGCCAATCAGGCCTGCACGGCGGGTCTTGAGCAATCGCCTATTGATCTAAGCAAATATTACGTCGCAGCCCTCGAACCCATTAAGTTTGATTGGCAAGCGCAGCCATTTTCCATGGTTAATAGTGGCCGTTCCGTTTACGCCAATGTTGCCAAAGGAAGCTCAACGAAGCTCGGCAGCGAAGATTTTGCTCTGAAGCAGATCGTGTTCCATCTCCCCAGCGAACATATGGTTGATGGCAAACGGCATGCGATGGAAATTCAATTTGTGCACACTCAGGGGCCTAAAAAGCTCTTAATGGTGTCCATTATGGTTCGTCCGGGCGAGCGGAACGATGTCTTTTTTTCAATGATGGCTAAGGCTCCGGGAAAACTCGGGACGCAAGCGTTGCAAGCACCTGCTGATCCTAACGCTCTTCTTCCGAAAACCCGCAGTTTGTTTCGCTATCGCGGCTCGTTGACCATGCCACCTTGCACCGAAAATGTGGATTGGGTTGTTTTTGCCGAACCGCTTGAGGTTGCGCAGGCTGACATTGACGTTTTCAAGCTTATTTTTCCGATGAATGCACGTCCAGTGCAGCCAATTAATCGTAGGTTTCTTTTGAAGGGCGTGTTCTAACTTTTCTATCGATTTCGATAATCGGAATTTAGCAATTAGAGTGAATAAAATTGGGCCTTTTTATTGCCGAATTCTTTTAAGAGGCTTAGGGACAGCTGCACTTTACTTTGCCCGCTCACGCTGGATTTGATTTGAATGACGTCTTTTCATGAGTCCGAGATGATCGCATTGAAAGACGTTCGTTTTTCTTATGCGGATCGGCCCATTCTAAACGGTATTGATCTCACGGTTAAGCGCGGAGAGATCATAGCCATTATGGGCGGCTCGGGCGGAGGAAAAACGACACTGCTCGGCTTGATTGCCGGACGGCTTAAGCCTCAATCCGGTTCGGTTCTGGTTAATGGGCTTGAGGTTCCAAACCTTCGTCAATCGGAGCTCTACGGGCTTCGGCGAAAAATCGGGATGCTCTTTCAATTCGGCGCACTTTTTACGGATCTAAACGTTTTCGACAATGTTGCTTTTCCCTATCGCGAGCAAACAAATTTGCCTGAAGAGATGATCCGTACGTTGGTGTTGCTCAAGCTTGAGGCTGTAGGCTTGCGGGGTGCCAAGGATCTCATGCCTGCCGAGCTTTCAGGCGGAATGGCACGTCGTGTTGCGCTTGCTAGAGCCGTTGCTCTTGATCCTGCGGTCATGCTCTACGACGAGCCCTTCACGGGTCTCGATCCCATTTCCGTTGGTATTATTGGTCGATTGATTAAAAGGCTCAATCGTGCGCTCGGCATGACATCCGTAATTGTGACGCATGATTTGAATGAAACCCTCCGCCTTGCTGATCGAGTGGTTGTTCTTTCTCAAGGTAAAATTCATCGGGATATGGCGCCGGAAGAAATCCGGTCCACAGATGATCCTTTTATTCGGCAATTTGCGGACGGATTGCCGGATGGTCCGGTGCCGTTTCATTATCCTGGACGCGATTATTGGTCGGAGTTGATGGGCCAATGAGAGCAAACTTCTTTCAATTCATTTCTACATTAGGGCATTTTGTCACGAGCAGGATTGATCGCTTGGGCTTGGCTGCTCGTTTTGCCGGATCATTGCTTGTTTCCTTAAGGATTGCGCTTGGTCGCCTATCGTTGATCTTCAGAGAAGTTTATTTCTCGGGCGTGCGGTCTTTATCGATCGTTGCTGTATCCGGACTGTTTGTCGGCATGGTTTTGGCCGTTCAAGGTTATGAGGTCTTGCAGCGCTATGGCTCGGCTGAGTCGCTCGGTGTCATCGTCGCTCTTTCGCTTGTGCGGGAGTTGGGCCCCGTTGTAACCGCGCTATTGTTTGCAGGCCGTGCCAGTTCGGCTGTTACGGCTGAAATTGGTCTTATGCGCGCGACCGAACAATTGGCCGCCATGGATATGATGGCCGTTGACCCGATGTCCCGTGTGGTTGCACCCCGATTTCTCGCTGCTATTTTTTCAATGCCGTTTTTGGCCGCCATATTTTCGACCGCCGGTGTGATCGGTGCGTGGATCATTGGTGTAAAACTCATCGGTATTGACGATGGCGCCTTCTGGTCGCAAATGCAGGCTAATGTCGATGTGCGCATTGATGTCTTAAATGGTCTTTTGAAAAGTATCGTGTTTGGGACGGCCGTAGGGCTGATTTCGGTTTTTGAGGGCTATTTCGCAGCGCCAACGGCTGAAGGTATTGCAACCGCAACGACACGAACGGTTGTCATTTCTTCCCTTTCAGTGCTTTTGCTTGATCTTCTTTTAACGGTGATGATGTTCCGAGGACTTAGCTGATGAATCGCTCCAGATTTGATTTCGCCGTCGGGCTCTTTGTGGCGATTGGGCT
>DAIOVR010000069.1:0-2867 GCA_036758905.1 Beijerinckiaceae bacterium
ATCGATGAATACAAATCAGAGGCGACGGCTTCGGGAGTTGTCAAATCGGTATATGTTCAAGTTAATTGGGCTCCCGATCGCTTTGAAGATGAAGCGGCATGGGTGCAACGTACTGCTGACGCTCAGGGTTGGCCGCATGCAATTATTGGCTATGCTGATTTCAATGTTGACGATGTACGCCCTCAGCTTGATCGGTTGGCGCGCTATTCCAAAATGCGCGGTGTGCGAATGCAATTTCACTGGCATGAAAATCCGCTCTACCGTTTTGCCTCAAAGCCTGATCTTGCCGCGGATCCTACTATTCGACGCAATATTGCGCGGTTGGCAGATTATAATTTCACATTTGATCTTCAAGTTTTTGCCAAGCAAATGGGTGACGCAGCGGATCTAGCGGAAACTTGCCCAGGCGTTAATTTCATTTTGCAACATTCGGGTATGTTGGAAGATCTTACGGACCAAGGTCGGGCGGAGTGGCGTGCGGGAATGGTGCGCCTTGCCGCCTGCCCGAATGTCATTTCAAAATTATCAGGTCTAGGCACATTCATCCACCGCAATGACCCTGAACATATTGCGGCGATCATGCATGAAACCATCGATCTATTTGGAGCCGAGAGATGCATGTTTGGTTCCAATTTTCCTATTGAAAAACTCTGGACCAGCTACTCTGCATTGGTCGATGCCTATAGACGCGCCGCCGGTGCGCTCAGCGAAGCACAACAACGGTCTATTTTTCACGATACCGCAAAGCGGATTTATCGCATCACGAATTAAGGGCGAAGACCCACGATAAAAGGAGGATACGAGCATGGCACTTGAAATTAAAATATTGGATTATGGTGATATCGAACTTGAATCGAGCTTTCTGGTTCTTGGCCGCGACTGCGGCCGAACCCGTCGTGTTTTAACTTTAGGTTTTTTGATCCTCGGTGGTAAATATCCAATTGTTGTTGATACGGGTTTTAGATCCAACCAAATTATGGAAACGCTCGGCATGCGCGGGCTTCAATTCCATGAGAACATGATCGAAAATCAATTGGCAAAACATGGCGTGAGGATGGGCGATGTGCGTTATGTTTGCCACACCCATCTGCACATTGACCATGCCGGAAAGGATGATCTGTTCTCGATGAACACATCGGTGGTGGTCAATCGTAAAGAGCTTGAATATTCTGTTTCAGGACTGATGCATCCGCAGTATCCGGCGCCTGATATAAAGCATTTAATCGATCGTCTTCATACACGCCATGCATTACGTCTGCTTGATCTTGAAATTTCTGGCATGATCGAGTTGATTCCTGGTGTCTATTGTGAGGCCGCAGGGGCGCATACTGAAGGCTCGATGAATGTTCATGTTCATACGGCGGAAGGTATTGCGACGATTTGTGGCGACGTTCTGTACGATATCAACGATCAATTAGTTGATCCATTTCATGAATTGCATGACGCGGAACCTCGTGTCACAGGCAATCATGGAACAACAAAGCGCGCAGAAAAAGGGGCGATAAAGAAGCTCGTGAATGGTTCACGCTTCTTGCTTCCTGTTCATGATAGACCCTGCAAAATTGAAGGCGGTGAAGTTGTCGGGCGTTTGCACGATCAAGTGCCAGGTCCGATTGTGCAGTCTTTGCCAAAACGTAATTGGTTCCCGGCCTGATTCTTGAAGGATCTCTGCTATGACACATGCAAGCTTACGTCCTGAATTTGAGAGCTTGATCGATCCTTATGCTCCGGTTGCCCAAATAGGAACCGGGTTTACCTTTACAGAGGGGCCAATTTGGCATCCGGTCGATCACTATCTACTATTCTCCGATATGCCTGCAGATGTCCGGCGTCGTTGGGATATGCAGCGGGGTGTCTCAGAGATTCGCCGCCCCTCCAACAAATGCAACGGCATGACGTATGATGGTGATCTCAATTTGATTGTATGCGAACATGCTACCTCCTCATTAATCCGTGAGCGGCCGGATGGGCGACGTGAGGTGTTAGCATCGCATTTTGAGAATCAGGAATTGAACAGTCCAAATGATGTGATTGTTCGCACGGATGGCTCAATATATTTCTCGGATCCTTGGTATGGTCGTATGCCTGTATATGGAGTCGAGCGGCCACGGCAATTGGGGTTTCAGGGTGTCTACCGAGTGCCACCGGGTGGTGGAGCGCCACAACTTTTGGTCGATCGCTATTTATTTGATCAGCCTAATGGCCTTTGCTTCTCGCCCGATGAAAAACTACTTTATATCAATGATACGGTACAATGCGTCATCCGCGTTTTTGATGTAGCGAATGATGGATTGCTATCCAACGGACGTATTTTTGCATCCGGCATTAAATCTTCTTTAGAGCCCGGCGTTCCCGACGGAATGAAATGTGATGCTAGCGGCAATATCTGGGTAACGGCGCCCGGTGGTGTTTGGGTCTATTCACCGAAAGGCGATTTGATTGGTAAAGTACGGGTTCCCGAACTTGTAGCCAACCTAGCATGGGGTGGTCCGGATTTCCGTACGTTGTTCATGACGTCAACGCATTCCGTTTATACCGTAACAACGAAAGTCGGCCCGCGTAATGAGCCTTATATGCTTTCGCGTAACCGCAACCCTTCTGCAAACACGGCAGAACGCGCTTCGTCACCAGCACTTGGTGGTCAAGGTATGACGCTAGATCCAAGCCGTTGTGCAATGATCATTCAGGATCTTCAAAACGACGTGATCAGTGAAGGGGGTGCCTTCGCAGACTCGGGCTCGCCCGCGCATGCGCGATCCCAGCGCGTTGTCGACAATGTGCGCCGTTTGGCTGACGCTGCACGGGCGCGGGGCGTGATGATCATCCACGTCTGGTTTGTTGTCGAACCCGGCGGCCCTGGTATGACA
>DAIOVR010000069.1:2877-11939 GCA_036758905.1 Beijerinckiaceae bacterium
GGTATGACATTAAATGCGCCTTTATTCGAAGGACTCGTCGACGCCAAAGCGATGGTGCGCGGTGGCTGGGGAGCGGCCCCTGTATCTGGTCTTGAGCCGAGGCCCGGAGACCTAATTGTTGAAAAAATGCGCATGAGTGCATGGGAAGGCACGCGTCTCGAGACTTTACTCAAAAGCGGCAAGCGTGACGTGATTATCAATACAGGCGCGTGGACGAATATGTCGGTTGAACATACGGCGCGAACTGGCGCTGATAAAGGCTATTTTATGATCGTGCCTGAAGATTGTTGCTCGACGATGAATGCGGACTGGCACAATGCTTCGATTAATTTCGCATTACAGAATGTTTCGGTTGTGACCAAGGCAGATGCTGTTATGGCAGCGCTAAGCTGATACATTCTCTCAAAAAAGGAAATAACAGAAGGTGCCTAAACTATTCCATCTCCGTGCTTCACCCCGTCGGGACTCTGTTTCGGCGGCGGGTGCCGAGCTGTTCATAAGCCGGTTTAAAGAAACGCATCCGGGTTGGGATATCGACACGCTCGATATCTGGCGTGATACTTTGCCTCAATATGATGTCGAGGCGGTAGATGCCAAATATGCACGCCAATCGGGACGTCCTTTAACGCAGCGCCAATCGGAAGCGCAAGCGGAACTGGGTCGAATGGCGGTTCGTCTCTCTCTTGCGGAGCGCGTCGTCATTTCGACGCCCATGTGGAATTTTGGTATTCCGTATAAATTTAAGCAATGGATTGATATGATCGTTCAGCCCGGCTTGACTTTCTCTTTTGATCCTAAATTTGGCTATAGCCCTTTGTTAAAAGACAGGCCTACGCTTGTTATTATGGCGAGTGGTAGCGATTTTGTAACAGGAATGAATCGCGGACGCACAGATTTAGCCACGCCCTATCTACGTGAGGTTCTTGGCTTCATTGGATTATCCAATCCACGTTTTGTTTCGATAGGGCCAACAAATGGTTCAGCAGATATGACCACTGCGGCCCGAGAATTAGCTTTCCGACGTTTGCGTGAATTGGCGCCAACTTTTTGACAATTGGCAAGGAGAATAGGATGTCAGGACAAATACAAGATCCATTGGCCCACTGGCCGCAAGACTATAGAGACGAGATAAAGGCTAATGAATTTAATGCCTGTGTCGGGCATGTTTTGTTATCGGAAACCGATCGGGTGCGGGTTTGGTCGCTGAGCCTAAAGCCAGGTGAAAGAGTTGGATTTCATCGCCACGTACTCGACTATTTCTGGACGGTCTTAAACGATGGCCGTGCTTTATCGCATTATAATGATGGTCGAATTGTTGAGGCGAGTTATAAAGCAGGTGATACGAAACATATGAGCTATGGCAAAGGTGAATTCATGATTCACGATTTGCATAATATTGGCGACGACGTTCTCTCGTTTACGACTGTAGAATTTTTAGATAGTGCCAATGCTCCACTTCCGGTTCCTGAGCATGTTAGGCGTGGCTAAACGATATTAGCCTCGCCTATTTTCTGCCGCACGTACGAGATTGCGAATACGAGCGGGTGTTGCTGGAAGCGTATCGATCTTGATATTGAATGGCCGCAAAGCATCTTCAATTGCTGATGCTATAGCGGGGGGAGCCACCATGCGCCCCCCTTCACCCGCGCCCTTCACGCCATATTCTGTATAGGGTGATGGCGTCACAATATGTCCGATACGGATCTTATCTGGCATTTCAGCCACACGCGGCATCAAATAATCATAAAATGAAGCGTTGCGAAGTTGACCTGCGGGATCATATTGGAATTCTTCGTAAAGCGCAGTCCCGATGCCTTGTGCCGTTCCGCCACGCACATGGCCGTCGACCGTCATTGGATTGATCATCGTTCCGCAATCATGCACGGCAACATAATCAAGAATTTTAACTTGGCCTGTTTTGGGGTCCACTTCTACGACCGGCATATGACACATATGGCCCATGATCGGATAGAAAATGCCAAAATCGCTATCGCTTTTTGGTAAGGTTGCGAGTGGGTGATCATAGGTATAATTGGCATCTAATCCTGAAGTTAGGTCATCGTCGGGAAAAGACAGACGGAACATATGCGATTGCATCGCTATTTCGGCAATCGTTTTACCGCTTCCAGGAATTCCTTTGATGCTAACCTTGCCATTGATGAATTCAAGATCATGCGGTGAGGTCTCAAGCATATGACCAGCCACGCGCTTCAGTTTTTCTTTCAAGATTCGCGCTGCTCCCGCAACCGCGCCTGTTATCATTACTGTATAGCGACTACCGCCGGGTCCCGTTCCGGGTAGGCCATGATCGGTATCAGAATAGGTGATGGCGATGTCTTTGGGATCTAGCGTTAACTGCTCAGCCAGAACCATCGTTGCAACTGTCTCAGGGCTATTGCCCCAATGGGGTGCATGAAGTGAAATGACTGCTTTACCGTTTGTGTCGATCTTTATTGAAACACTTTCCGGTGAGCTCGTCAGTGCGAAGCCCTTTTCGCGGTTCAGCATCCAGAATTCAGTAGCACTGAAAACGCCCTTTTCTTGGCAACTTGCTATACCGATGCCGATATAGCGGCCTTCAGCGCGAGCCTCTTCCTGCTTGCGGCGCCAGCCTTGATAGTCGAGCATATCGAGTGCCATATTAAGAGCGCCAGGATAATTGCCGCTGTCATACAGATTGCCAGTCGGGATTTGATAAGGAAATTCCTCAGGCTGGATAAAATTATCCCGGCGAAATTGAACAGGATCAAGCTTCAATTCACTGACCGCCGCATCGACCATACGTTCGATCATGAAATTAGTGACTTCCGAACCAAATCCACGGCATGCGCCTTGCTGACATTTGTTGGTGAGCACAGCAATAATTTCGGCGCCAACAGCACGGATTCGATATGGGCCAACGGTTTGTGAAAAGCCATTGCCATGTGTACCAAGACCATATTGCAGATAAGCGCCGTAATCGTCTACGACGCGGTATCGGAGTGCCGTCATGTGATTAGATGAATCAATTGCAATCTCTGCATCATAGATCCGGTCAGAGCCATGATTGTCACAGGCCATCATATTATCTACACGATCTTCGACGTATTTTACGGGACGTCCTGCGATCCTTGCGGCGGTAGCGGCCAGTACAGGTACTTTGTGCAAAAACAATTTTGAACCAAAACTACCACCAGCATCCATTGGTATAATATTAAGCTGATGGCTTTCGACGTTAAGCGAGGCAGCGATTGTAAACCCAATATAATTATACATAGATGTATTGGCGTAGATTGTAAATTTCCCCGAGCCTTCGTCAAAACTCGCTACCGCGCCGCAGGTCTCAATCGGTTGGCCACCGGAACGCGCCCAGCGCAGTCGACGCTTGACGATGTGGGCGGCATTTGCAAATTCTTCATCAGCCGGTCCAAAGGTAAATTTGCGATGCTCAGCAATATTGGTAGGTCCTCGTGATGGATGAAGAACGGCATCACCACTCGAGTTAAGAGCGTCCATCATGTCTGAAATAGCAGGCAAAATATCGTATTCTACTTTAACGAGCGCAGCCGCATCTTCCGCAATATAGCGTGTTTCGGCAACCACCAGCACAACGGGCTCCCCAACGTGGCGAACTTTGCCAAGTGCGATACACCGCTGTTCAACAGGGGGATTTGCAAAGCAAGGCAGTGGCCCTGTATCGAGCGCCGCCTCTTCGCCTGTTATAACCGCCAACACGCCAGGTAAAGCTTCAGCCGCTCGTTTATCGATCGAACGTATCCGGGCATGTGCATGAGGGCTTCTTAAGGCAGCGGCATGGGCCATATGCGGCAAAGCAACATCATCGATAAAGCGTCCGTTTCCCGTTAGAAAGCGGGGATCCTCTTTTCGCTTCATACGCGTGCCAATTATATTCAGCTTTTGATCCGCAATTTCCTTCTGCCGTCCCTTTGGTGGCGAGTGTATTTTTCCTGCCTGAGCCATTATTAAATTCCTTGTTCGGTGCGCATCAATTCGACGGCCCGTTCTACCGAGCTGATAATATCCTCGTAGCCAGTACACCGGCACAGATTATCATTCAGTCGCTCGCGGATTTCGCTTCGGTCAGGATTTGGATTTTCACGAAGTAGTTCAGTCATAATCATCAACATTCCAGGTGTACAGAAACCACATTGCAACCCATGCTTTTCCCAGAACGCCTGTTGCAGAGGGCTGAGTTTATTGACACGCCCTAGGGATTCAATCGTTTCAATTTGGAGTCCCTCCGTTTGCACTGCAAGGGTACAACAGGATCGGACGGCGGTCCCATCGACCAAAACGGTACACGCACCACATACGCCGTTTTCACAGCCGACATGGGTTCCCGTTAGCCCTAGCTCATGGCGGATGAAGTCCGAAAGCAGCATGCGTGATTCTATGCGCTTTTTTGCTTTTCGGCCATTTACCGTGATATTGATATCGCGCTCTTTCATGAAAGCCTGCCTGAAAATGATGGGGTATGAGCAGTGTGACCAGCCGCGCGTGCTAAAGCTGTTTCGATGACACGTTTGGTCAAAGTGGCAGCGACATCGCGGCGATAGTCTGCATCAGCATGCATGTCGGTTTCGGGCTGCACCGAACGTCGGGCAACATCCGATGCAACATCAAGCACTGCGGCGGTGACAGTCTTGTTTTCAAGCTCCACCTCAACGGCACGAACTCTTCCCAACCCTTCGCCAAGATTACGAAACCCAATGCGAACATCGGAAACTACGCCATATTTTAATGTTAGCATGCAGCCTGCCGCAGCGAGCCCACGGTCTCCATATCGCTGGCTGATCTCAATAAAGCTATAACCATGTCCGGCCTGTTGCCGAGGTATACGAACCTCGACAAGCATTTCATTAGGCATGAGACTATTCTTGAATGGACCTTTAAAGAATTCATTCGCTGAAAGCGTACGCGATCCCCACGAACTACGGATGACGAATGTGGCGCCCAAAAGGCTCGTGATCAGGGGCATTTCTGCGGTCGGATCATTGAAGCAAAGAGAACCACAAAGGGTACCGCGGTTTCGGATTGTATGATTACCTACATGCTTATAGGCTTCAACAACGATAGGGCACTCCTTGATAACCGCGCTAGAATTCATAATCTGGCCATGGGTGGCGAGTGCACCAATACGGATTGCGCCCGCCTCTCCCGTAACATAGTTGAGTTCGCTCAGGCGGCTAATGTCAATAATACGTTCTGGCGAAATAGCACGCGAATTCAGCAAAGGCATTAAGCTATAGCCACCAGCCAATAATCGGTACGTGCCGGTATTTCGTGACAAGCTGTCAAGCGCTTCGCGTAATGAAGTTGGTTGTTCATAATCGAAGATAGGTGGCTTCATTTTGCCCTATTCCTCCCGAAAACACGCTAACTTTTATATTAAAGTCCTATTTAAGCAGTAATGTGATCGAACAATAGTGGCTTGGCAATAGTCTCAATTGCGCGCTAGTATCATTAAATTATTCAATGGCTTTGTTAATTTCATGCTTTCGGCAATCGGGAATTTGGTTGATTAAAGTAGATATCAGTGTGGATCGTTTTATAAATTGAATGAGACATTGGATTAATCGTTCCCTTCGGATTTACCATTTATACCGTATAGCTTTTTGTAGATTGAGGAATTAACTATGAGGCTAGCACCGACAGGTTATAATCAGCTTGCATTGATTACGGGGGGTGCACGCGGCATTGGGTTCGCTGTTGCTGAAGCTTTATTAGCCGATGGTTATCATGTTGTTGTTACGGGCCTTTCAGATGATGAAGTTGCTGCCGTACCAATGCATGAGCGTCTTTCAGCCTATCAACTCGACGTAACCAATGACAATTCAGTTCAAGAGATCCTAAGCAAATGCGATCGCTTAGATGCGTTGATCAATTGCGCCGGGATGATTATCCGCGGTGGCGGAGAATATGATCTGGATATATTCAAGAAAGTGATTGATGTTAATCTCACGGGTACGATGCGCATGTGTGTTGCTGCACGGAAAAAACTGGCGGAATCGGGTCATGGAGTTGTAATCAATACGGCGTCCATGTTGTCGATCTTTGGGGGCCCGTTGACGCCGGCTTACTCAGCTTCCAAAGGTGGAGTGGTTCAACTCACAAAATCATTAGCCGTTGCGTGGGCAAGCGACGGTATTCGTGTAAACGCCATTGCGCCCGGCTGGATCGAAACAGAACTCACAAAGGGTGCACGTGAAGATCCGCTTCGCAATAAGGCGATAATAGATCGAACGCCGATGAAGCGGTGGGGACTACCTGGCGATATTGGCGGTGTTGTCGTACATTTATGTTCGGATGCCGCAAGATTTATAACCGGTGCAGTTGTCCCAATTGATGGCGGCTATTCAGCAGTGTGACATTTAAGGGCTTCTACCATGACTAATTTGAAGACTAATCGCATCGGACTAAAAGAGGATGATGCTAAGGCACGAATTCCATACCGCCACCCCCAGCCAAAAGATGCATTTCCAGAAATTGTTATTCCTCACGCCATTCCGGAGGATGAGCGGTTATGGGTCCCGCAGGCTGAAAATGTCTGGTTTCGTCCGCTTTGTTTATCCGCTAGTCGGGGATACTGGGTGAATATGCTGCGGGTCAGAAAATCGGGTATATTATCGAGGCACCGCCATCCTCAGCCTGTCCATGGCTACGTCATAAAAGGCTCATGGCGGTATCTAGAGCATGATTGGGTTGCAACCGAGGGTTCTTATGTCTACGAAGCACCAGGTGAAACACACACGCTTGTTGTAGAGTCCCATGTTTCCGAAATGATCACGATGTTCCAAGTGAATGGGGCCATGATCTATGTAGACCCGGATGGTGCCGTGCAGGGCTATGAGGACGTATTTACTAAGATTGATATGTGCCAAAAACACTATGCTGAAATCGGATTTGGCGAAAATTTCGTTGACCAGTTTATCCGTTAAATACCAATATAGAAGAGGAGCAGATCTTTATTTATTTCCTTTGATAGCATTTATTAACTTGGTGCTATATTAAGTTTTTTATTAAGTTTTTTTGCAGAAAGTTTTGTTAAACTTGCAACGCGGTTAGGGCAGCAAATCTCGCCCTAATCACACAGATCATCGTGCAACTTCCGATAGCCATAAACCTTACCGCTGTCCGTCCATGCTTTAAGTATGATATCGATCTGTCGGTGATCTTCCTTCGCCCGATTACTAAGTGGGGACTTCTACCACGCATAGTAATAGCTTGGATGAACACGCAGACAACGGCACATCACCCGAACTAAAAACTGGCTACGATGCTCACCAATAAACGCGTATCTCACTTGCCATCCTTGGCGAAATACGCTGTGGCCATCCGCCGGGAAATCAATTCACAGGATCGATTTATGATTCGACACCTATTTAGGATGTCACGCTCTTCAGTAACCTGAGCCAGTTCGCGCTTCAGCTGTCTAATCTCTACATCACGATTGTCCTCGACCGCGCCCTTGGGACCCGAACACTTCTTCTTCCGCCCGTAGAGAGAATGCTGGCTGACCCCCAACCGGTTTGAAACCTCAGCCGCTGAATAGCCGCGCTCGACGATTTGGGCCATGGCATCCCATTTAAACTCTTCCGTGAAATGTACCTTCGCCATATTAGCCTCCTTGCCTCAAATTTAGGAAAGAAGGCGTCTACAAATCTAGGGGCTATTCACTAAGACATTAGTGGTTTTGATTAAAAATAATATAACGGAGACGGCTACAGCGAGATGGATTTCAGCCTCCCACTGAGCTAATAAGCGCATCACACTATTAAAACCATTCCAGCCATAACAAGTTCACTTCTCTATATTTGGATATAGTGATCGGAACGCATTTCTATTTGCCTTCGCATTATATATAATTTGGAACTAATTTATTTTAGCTGAACTGGTTTAGGTTTATCGCAAAACCTCCCCATAAATATACGACCTTTCGGGATCGCTAGCAGAATTCCCCTCGGGCATTGTGGGCACATGTCCGTTCGCAGCTCGTCCCGCTACGGCTCCGCTTCCCTGTCTGAAGCTGGCAATGCCGCAATATTGAACCCGACGCCAAAGGCGGCACGGCAAGAGCATGGCTGTGCGCGGGGCATTCATACAAAGGAAGAGGATGCCAAATTCAAGAGATCGGCCGGTTATAAATTCCGCCGTTCTGGTAATAATTGCCATGAAACGAATGGCTGTCGACCGCTGTTTAACAATATTATAATGTTAGAAAACCAACAATACATTGTATTTTTACTATTAAATTTAGATTTTATAATGTCTGTTATTAAGCTGACTTGCAACTTTACTACTGACAACTTCCATTTATTGATTTATATACTTTCACTAAGGAGACGCTCATGACACATCTTCCTGCCGCCGCCAACGGGCAAGCGGCCCATAATCCCTCGGTTGGACAGGCTTTGTCCGCCGCTTGGGGGCCTTTGGTCTCGGGAATCACGGACCGTTATCAGCGGTCCTTTTTGAACCAGTTCGGGCTCTATTGCTCCACCATCGGAATTGAGCCCAAGGACGTGACCGATCCGATACTGGCCGATTTTGAGGCTTACTCTGTCGGGATTGGTAAGACCCCATCACGCGGCAAGCAGCTTCGCCGAGATGTCACCAAAGCCATAAACGGGTTGGCTTTGAGCCAATATGGAATGCCTGATCTGAAGCTGGGTCTGATCAATAGCCGCCAAAATCAATCGATTTCCCCGAATGATCTGCCGCCCAGTTTTCTGTCTGATGCCAAGGCCTTTATTAATAGGGCTGGCGGCGGCGGACTGTTTGATGCACGTCGGACCAAATCCCTTCGTCCGACGACCCAAAAGGATCGGCTTCATAAGATCTGTCAGCTCGTTACCGTTTATGAGAACGCTGGCGGTCAATTGTCCGCTTTGAAGAGTTTAAAGGATCTCGTTCAACCCGAGATCATGGAACTTATTTTGGGTGCCTTATGGCAGGATGGAAAAGGCAGGGAGAATGGCCATAATTACAATCGTGCCCGTTTACTCAGACTGATTGCTGAGCACTGGGCCTATGTCAGTCCTGAGGCTCTTGAGGCATTCAAA
>DAIOVR010000070.1:0-11758 GCA_036758905.1 Beijerinckiaceae bacterium
GTTTAAAGTAATTATTCACAAAATGTTATTCAGATTATTGACCCATTAAGGACGCTTATTGAATGACCTGTAAGCTCGAATTGGCAAGTTCTAAATTTTCAACCGGCACAGGTTCAAGCGCCTTCGCAATAAGAGCTAATAACAGTAGAATAATGAAAGCGTAGTGGCCGAAATTGATATTCATAACCAGATCCATTGTTGAAATTTTAAAACTTATACATTTACAATAATCCTAGCATTATGATGTTAATGTGACGGGGGTAAAAAATTGGATTTATAAGCAATATAATTTCGCTTAGCTTCTTGTAACTGGCTATCTTTGAACAAGGCTCGAAAATTATGCACGGCTATCGCGACCGATTCTTACCGCCCTTAAAAATAGCCGAACTTCGGCCAACCCAAATAATTTTTTAACGTCATGGATAGGCGTCAATCATCGAAAGTGCTAAATCTTATCTGTCCAAGGCTAACTTTAGAGGCTTACAATGACGACAGAAACACCAATCGCTACAGCACTTACCAAAAGCCAAATTCAGGAAGAAATTCTCGATAGCATTGACGAAGAGCTCGAGATGGAGTTTGACGATAGCCGCCTAGATGCCTTAATTGAGCGTGGAATGGCGGCCGCTGAACATCCGGACCTTGATCGGCATTTTTATTTCAAAGAGCTGATACGACTGCAGAAAGAATTGGTGAAACTACAGGATTGGGTCGTCCATAAGAAATTAAAAGTTGTAGTTTTATTTGAGGGCCGTGACGCAGCAGGTAAGGGCGGCGTCATCAAGCGGATCACGCAGCGCCTTAATCCAAGAACCTGTCGCGTTGTGGCGCTATCCGCGCCCACCGAGCGTGAAAAATCCCAGTGGTATTTTCAGCGCTACATCCAACACTTGCCTGCAGCTGGGGAAATAGTCTTGTTCGATCGCAGCTGGTACAATCGGGCTGGCGTTGAACGGGTTATGGGCTTTTGTACGGAAGAGCAGGTAGAAGAATTTTACCAAACTGTTCCCGATTTTGAGCGCATGATCATCGGCTCTGGAATTATTCTTATCAAATATTGGTTCTCTATTACCGATGAAGAACAAAATCTCCGCTTCATGATGCGTATCCATGACCCGCTTAAGCAATGGAAATTAAGCCCAATGGATCTTGAATCGCGCAGCCGTTGGGAATTCTACACAAAGGCTAAAGAGGATATGCTGGCGCGCACCCACACGCCTGAGTCACGTTGGTGGGTAGTTGATGCTGTCGATAAAAAGCGGGCACGCCTTAATTGCATTCATCATCTTCTAGCCCAGATACCGCACGAGGAAGTGCCACACGAAATGCCAGTTCTGCCACCTCGCGTGCACAATCCCGATTATTTGCGAAATCCAGTTCCAGAGGAGCTACACGTCCCATCGGTATACTAACCGATTTTCCATTTGCGGAAATAGCAATAGGGCGATGGGCAATTACTGCCGATCGCCCTTTCTACTTTGGCCAAATTGTGCTCGTCGGAGTGATTAATTAGCCTTCAAACGCCCGCACCCACATGGCGCAAATTCCAGACCTAACAATATCGTCAAGCGAAAACTCCACAATAGGTACAGGCAAGTCACGCTGCCGAACAAGGTCAATTGCTCGACGTAAACCAGAGTCTCGCTCAAGGTCGCATTGCATAATATCGCCGTTAATAACCGTAAGGCAGTCCTCACCGATACGCGTCAAAAACATTTTGATCTCAGCGATCGTCGTGTTTTGGGCCTCATCGAGCAGAATGAAAGAATTTTTCCATGACCGCCCCCGCATCACCTCAAACGGGACAACTTCAATATCGCCATTCTTTACAGCGACGTCATAAACGGCGCCACCAAGGCGGTCGCGGATGGCGTCCGTGATTGGAACCGCCCATGGAGCAAATTTTTCTTCCATGGACCCTGGGAAAAATCCGAGCGATCGGCCACATGGTACATTAGGACGGGTTAGAATTATTTTTCTGATGGCCTGACTTCGGTAAAGGTCGGCTGCATAGGTTGCAGCCATCCAAGTCTTTCCAGTGCCTGCGGGGCCCAAAACAAAAATTTGCTCACTCGTTCGAAGATGGCCGAGATATTCCGCTTGCTTCAGGGTCAGGGCCAAAATTGGCGGTGGCGTTCGCTCTTGTTCGAATTTCTTTTTCGAGGATTGTGATTTTTTAAAAAGCTGGACTACTTTGGTCTCTTCTTTGACACGACCAAATTTATCGCGCCGCTTTTCCCTATTTTTAGCCATGCCATTCCTTGATCATACAGTGAATGCTGCAGGTATTTCTTAGTCACGACTTAAGAGGGACTGATTCGTGTGACGAACTGATAACTTTCCAAAGTTACAACGAAGATGTATCTTATAACTTTGATTAACCGGACAATTTTCGCTGTACCATTAAGGTTCATAAAAGCGTCAACCATTAGCTCTACTTCCGTCGTCAGCTTAACTGAGTTGCCGATGAAAGTTGCCACCGTTGACTGCCATCAAACTTACCCA
Source organism: Beijerinckiaceae bacterium (assembly GCA_036758905.1). Taxonomy (GTDB): domain Bacteria; phylum Pseudomonadota; class Alphaproteobacteria; order Rhizobiales; family Beijerinckiaceae; genus CAIUPE01. The sequence continues at coordinate 2,506 of DAIOVR010000070.1, forward strand.
GCTTACAAAAACTTTTGGCTCCGCTAGGGCGGTCGAATCGATTTCATTAGAAGTTGAGGCTGGAAGCTTGACGATTTTGTTAGGTCCATCGGGCTGCGGTAAGTCGACCTGCCTCCGCCTGATCGCCGGCCTAGAGCGTGCGGATCAAGGAACCATTACCATCGCGGACAAAGACGTGACCGCGATTGATCCGGCCGAGCGTGGCATTGCCATGGTATTTCAATCCTACGCTTTATTCCCTCATTTAACCGTTGCTGAGAATATAATTTTTGGCCTTCGCGTTCGCCGTCTGCCAAAAGCAGTTTGGGTTAAGAAATTAACTGATGTTGCTAAGCTTGTTGGGCTTACCGACTATCTCGAAAGACGCCCATCGCAACTTTCTGGCGGCCAGCGGCAGCGCGTTGCCTTAGCGCGCGCGATTGTCAGCGAAAAGTCTATTTGTCTTATGGACGAGCCGCTTTCCAATCTTGACGCCCAGTTGCGTCACGAGATGCGTCTTGAAATTCGGGCGCTTCAACAACGCCTAGGCATGACCATGATTTATGTCACTCACGATCAAACGGAAGCCATGACGATGGCAGATCGGATTGTGCTGATGCGCGAAGGAAAAATCGAACAAAGCGGTTCACCCTTTGATCTCTACAGTAACCCAGCTTCGAGATTTGTAGCGCGCTTTATCGGCGCTCCACCTATGAACGTCATCTCCTCGCTGAGATCAGACCAGTGGCGGGGTGTGCGACCCGAGCATGTTAAACTCGAGGTATTGAATGAGGCGCCAGTTTCGGAGCTGCAACCACTCGGTGCGGAAGGCATCGTAGAGACGATTGAATATCTTGGATCTGATTCCGTCGTCACTCTTCGCGCTGGTGAAGATCGTATAGCGGCCCGCGTTCCAGGTTTACAAATTTTCTCGCTTGGGCAGGCCGTTTCGGCCCATTGGCACCCCTCCCATGAATTTGCCTTTGACGCCTCAACTGGGCGTCGAATTTTGTATCCACTCTAGCCACACCTCAACCAAAGGAAGATAGACAATGACTAGTCTCACCCGCCGTCTCTTTACCGCCTCGACTTTAGCCCTTGGCTTAGGCTTTAGCGCGTCAGCCTATGCCGCTGATATTGAATTACGCTTTTATTATCCTGTCGCCGTTGGCGGCCCAATTACTAAAATCATTGATGAATATGCCGCGGGATTTGAGAAAGAAAATCCGGGTATTAAAATTAAGCCAGTTTACGCGGGCGATTATGTGCAAACCATAGGTAAGGCGCTGACCGCAGTTAAGGGCGGTGATGCACCTGAACTCGCTATTCTGCTTGCTGCTGATATCACGTCGCTTGTTGATGAAGATGCCGTCATTCCTGTTGACGATGTCATCAAGACACCCGCCGACAAGGCATGGGTTGAAGGCTTCTATCCAGCATTTATGGAAAACGCCAAATTGAAGGGTAAGACTTACGCCATCCCATTCCAGCGCTCGACACCGGTACTCTATTGGAACAAGGAAATGTTCAAGGCCGCCGGCCTTGATCCGGATAAGGGACCTAAGGATTGGAATGAAATGCGCGACTTTGCCAAGAAGCTGACGAAGAAGGACGCTTCGGGTGCCGTGACACAATGGGGCATCGAAATCCCATCCGACGGCAATTCGCTTTGGTTGTTTACGGGCCTGACCACCGGCAACGGCGTGCGCATCAACAATGCCGAAGGCACGAAGGTTAATTTCGCCGACCCCAAGGTCGTCGAAGCTCTGCAATATTGGTATGATCTCTCGAAGGTCGATGGCGCCCAGCCTGCGGGCCTCATTAATTGGGGCACCACGCCACGCGACTTCATAGAAGGCCGCACGGCAATGATGTGGCACACGACGGGTAACCTCACAAATGTTAAAAACAATGCTAAATTCCCGTTTGGCATTGCCTTCTTGCCTGGCAAAACGCAGTTCGGCGCACCAACGGGTGGCGGCAATTTCTATTTCTTCAAAGGCATGTCGGCTGAAAAACAAGCAGCAGCCTTGGCCTTTGTGAAATATATGACGACGCCAGAGCGCGCCGCCGATTGGTCTACGAAGACCGGATACGTCGCAACCCAACCTGCTGCCTATGAAACGCCAGCGATGAAGGCTTATGCGGCCGACTTCCCAGCAGCAATCATTGCCCGCGATCAGTTGAAATACGCTGTTCCAGAAATGACCGTGCATGAAAATCAACGTGTCACGAAGCTTGCCAATGATGCAATCCAAGCCGTGATGACGGGTGCGAAGCCAGCAGATGCGGCGTTGAAAGACGCCCAGACGGAAGCTGAGCGCGTACTCAAAGACTTCAACTGATTTCATGAAAGCGAGGCCGTCTCTCAAACGAGAGGCGGCCACAATCCAATGAATACTCTTCGCTTTTCGCTTTACGGTTGGTTCATGGTGCTGCCTGCGGCAGCACTGTTAGCTTTATTCACCCATATTCCGGTGGTGGAAAGTATTGTTCATAGCTTTATGTCGACCGATAAGCCAAAACGACCAAGCCGATTTGTTGGCCTCGATAATTATGATTCGCTGGTTGCCGACCCAATATTTTGGAAGGCACTGACCAATAATCTTATCTACGCGCTTGGCTCCGTGCCGCTCTCGATCGCGATTGCCATGATGATGGCGCTCTTCGTGAATGACAAATTGGCGGGTCGGGGCTTTTTACGCGCCGCCTATTTTACACCGACGATTTTGCCGATGATCGCGGTGGCCAATATCTGGATCTTTTTCTTTACGCCGGATTACGGGCTGTTAGAGCAAATGCTCAAGCCCTTAGGGCTTGGTGGTAATAATTTTCTTGGCTCTAACAATACCGCGCTTTTGGCGGTTACCATCGTGGCGATTTGGAAAGAGTCTGGCTTTTTCATGATATTTTATCTGGCAGCTTTGCAGCAAATTTCGCCTGATTTGAAAGAAGCTGCCGCGATTGAAGGAGCGGGCCGCTTCACCTTTTTCAGACGCGTGACTTTTCCCCTTCTCATGCCGACGACTTTGTTCGTGATGGTCAATGCGCTGATCAATGCGTTTCGCGTGGTCGACCATATTTTTGTCATGACGGGTGGGGGGCCAAATAATGCAACATCGGTTTTGCTGTTCCGGATCTACGAAGTCGGGTTCAAATATTTTGATTTTGGCCTCGCTTCGGCAATGACGGTAGTGCTCCTCTGCGTCTTAGGGCTTGTCGCGCTCGGCCAGTTCTTCGCTCTTGACCGCAAGGTGCATTACCAATGAACGCACTTAGCATACTTGGTCGTGGGGTGGAGCAGGGCGCCGCTTGGCTGCTTGGCTTACTGTGGCTCTTGCCGCTGGTGTTTGCCGTGTGGACGGCCTTTCATTCCCCTGCCTACATGGCGCATTTTTCTTTCACTGCTCCGCTGACGTTGGAGAATTTCAAAAATGCTTGGCAAGCAGCACCCTTTGCGCGTTATTTCCTGAATACGACATTGCTGGTGATCGGTATTTTGATCGCACAATTTACGTTGTGCACGCTGGCCGCCTTTGCCTTCGCACGGCTTCCCTTTGTTGGCAGCCGCCTCCTGTTTGCCCTAGTCCTCATTCAGCTGATGGTAGCACCCGATATCTTATTGCTCGAAAATTATCGCGCGATAAAAATGTTAGGCCTTATGGATACACTTCCCGGCATCGCGCTTCCCTATCTCGCATCGGCCTTTGGTATTTTTCTTTTACGCCAAACCTTCTTGACGATCCCAAAGGATTTGGAGGAAGCCGCGCGTATTGAGGGCTGTGGGCCCTTCGGTACTTTATGGCGCGTTTATGTTCCAATTGCGCGCCCGATTTATGTGGCTTACGGGCTTGTGTCCGTAAGCTGGCATTGGAATAATTTTCTTTGGCCTTTGATCATCACTAACTCCGTCGAAACGCGGCCCTTAACAGTCGGCCTTGCCGTTTTCGCGTCGAGTGATCAGGGGATTGACTGGTCAGTTATCACGGCGGCGACGCTTATGACTTCGGCCCCCTTATTGATTGGATTTTTGCTGTTTCAACGTCAATTTGTGCAAAGTTTTGTAAGAGCAGGCATACGTTAGTTTAAGGCGTCCGCAGTCTCGTGCGTGGGCAAAAAATCATAGCAGACAATGTCCGATTTAACGGTTGAAAAGACGGAATTTTTAGGTACCTCGTTCCAGTGGCCATGGTCGTGGTCCAGAGGTTCGGAGACCACAATCATGCCTTGATCCGTTGCTTGCCAATAAAGGGTCGGTGGCTGATCGTCCGATGACCAGCGGAAGGCAAACATATCTACGCCGTCTGTCATGGCCGCGGTAAAGCGAAGCGGAGTGGTTATTTTATATTTCGTCTGCAGAGTGCGTATATCGAGGATGGTTTTTGTCATAGCCCCAATTGGGTCGCTCTCAAGTCCACGTGAAAGTGCCGCTAGAAAAATAGCCTCGCTGTCAGTCGTTCCCAATCGCGCGGCATAAGCATCGTTCGTTATCAAGGCCTCAACATCGCGGCGAATTGTATGCCAGCCGCCGATTTGACCATTGTGCATAAACATCCATTTACCGTGTGAAAACGGGTGACAATTTGAGCGACTGGTTGATGTACCTGTCGCCGCGCGTACGTGCGCGAAGAAGAGGCCGGATGTCACTTGGCTACAAATCGAGCGTAAATTTTCGTCAGACCAAGCGGGGTGGACCTCCCGATAAACGCCGGGATGTGTGTGGTGCGCATACCATCCAATCCCAAACCCGTCGCCATTGGTTTCAGTCTTGGCTTGTTCTGCGTGAATGGATTGCCGAACGAGTGAATGCTCGGGAGAGCTGACGAGTTCGTCAAGAAAGATGGGACTTCCTCGATACGCTAGGAAACGACACATTGTACAGCCTATTTAAACAAGGAATGCAGCTTGAATACGTTAAACTAAGTACTGATCTTTTCCTATAAATCAACGGCTTCTAGTAAATTGTGCATTATATTTAGCCATTAAGCGAAGTGAAAGCTGTCATGGGCCTGTCACTAACCAAGACGATTGTAGAGGTATAAATGGAGTCTTCATCATGAAACTTTCGACCTCTCTTATCTTATCGCTTATTGGCTTAGGGCTTGCGGTTCCAGCTTCGGCGCAGGTAATCTACCCGCTTAACCGCGCGGAAATTCTCGCGGGTTCGAAATTTGACCTGAAGGTTGAATTTCCGGTGGTTGTCGGTCGTGACAAGGTTAGCGTGACGCTCAACGGTGTCGATGCTGTCAAAGCGCTTGGCGGCACACTTGAATTTGTTGATAAGGAAGATGGCCAGGAGGCGTCCTCTTATTTGCTTCGCAATGTTACGATTGAAAAGGCCGGCTCCTATTCGCTTGAAGCCAAAGCAGGCGACGTTTCTTCCAAGGTCAATTGGACGGTGTTTGATACGCCTAAAGGCAAAATCGCTAAAAATGTTATTCTGTTTATCGGTGATGGGATGTCGGTAGCCCAACGCACCGCCGCGCGGATGCTGTCAAAAGGCATCGAGGAAGGCAAATATAAAGGCGACCTTGCGATGGACGACATGCCCTACATGGCGCTCGTCTCTACATCGGGCTCGGATTCAGTTGTGACCGATAGCGCCAATTCGATGAGCGCCTATACATCGGGTCACAAGACTTGCGTCAACGCTCTCGGCGTCTACTGCTCGCGCGCTAAGAGCAATCTTGATCACCCGAGAGTCGAAACGATTAGCGAACTCGTAAAGCGCAAACAAGGCCTCTCAGTTGGTGTTGTCACCAATTCCGAGATCGAAGATGCAACGCCTGCAGGCATGGTATCTCACACCCGCAAGCGCGCAGATTATAACGATATTGTCCGCATGTTTTATGATGTAAAGCCGGACATCATCATGGGTGGCGGCTCACCGAACTTCTTGCCCAAGGCCACGCTAGGCTCCAAGCGGACGGACGAGGATAATTACATCGAGAAGTTTAAGTCCGAAGGTTATAGTTTCGTATCAACTGCGACCGAAATGCGTGCGGCCTCCCAAGGTGGCGCCACCAAGATACTAGGCCTCTTTAATACGGGCAACGTGGATGGCGCTTACGACCAGAAGTTCAAAAAAGGCACGACAGGCAAATTTCCCGATCAACCTGATCTGGCCGAACAAACCAAGATTGCCATTGATGCATTGTCCAAAAATGACAAGGGCTTCGTGCTGATGGTTGAGTCTTCCCGTATCGATAAATACGCCCATTCGCTCGATTGGGAGCGCTCGGTCTATGATACCATTTTACTCGATAATGCGGTTCAAGTGGCTAAAGACTATGCCGCAAAGCATGGCGATACGCTGGTAATTGTGGTGGCCGATCACACGCATATGGTGGGTATTATCGGCACCTATAATGATGACCTACCTGGCACAACCCCACGTGAGCATCTTGAGACCTATCAGAACTCGAAATTCCCGGACTATAAGCCAGATGCAAATGGCTACCCTGAAACAGTTGATCTGAAGCGCCGCTTGGCCTTTAGCTTCGGCTCGTATCCGGATCATTGCTTTGATGCGAAACCGCATCTCGATGGCGAGTTCGCTCCAGCGGCTGCAGGTCCGGTGAAGGGTACTTATGTGGCCAATGAGACCTATTGCACACCGGGCTCGGTTAAAGTGGCTGGCAATCTTCCGACCGATGCCAATTCCGGCGTCCACTCGGCCGACGATGTGATTTTGACAGCTATGGGTCCGGGATCAGAGATGTTCCATGGCCGGTTGGACAATACCTTTGTCTTCCGCGCTATGACTACTGCTTTGGGCCTTGCGAAGAACTGAAGCTTGAACCAAAAGGGGGCATGATAATGCCCATCTCACGGCGTGATATGATTGTCGCGGGGCTATTAAGCCTCGCGACTTTCCCCTCGAAAGCGGTGGCTGCCACTGCCGAAGTGCTGACATTTGATACACTTTACGAAAGCTTTGGCGTTCTCGGGCTTAAATTCTCAGCGCAAGTTTTAGCGCTTAAAGGCAAGCAGGTTTCCATTTCTGGCTATATGGCCCCGCCCTTGCGTGCCGAGAGCGATTTTTTTGTTCTCACCAAAAATCCGCTTTCCATCTGCCCCTTTTGCCAATCGGATGCCGACTGGCCGCTTGATATTATGGTTGTGTATCTCAGCGAGGCGTCGCCGCTTGTCACTGCGGGCGCTAAAGTCATGGTCAGCGGCATCCTCGATATCGGTTCCTTTATTGATCCAGATTCGGGCTTTGTCAGTCAGTTGCGGGTCCGCAACGCCTCCTATCGGAAGGCCTGATCTTGGCAGAACAGAGCGCAACCTTAAGCGGCGTCACCGTTAACCGGCGCGACAGCAATGGTAAGATGTTTACAACCTTATCGGTTGACCAATTATCCATTTCTGCGGGGGCTTGTATTGGTATTGCGGGGCCGTCGGGTGCCGGTAAATCGACGCTCCTTGATGTCATGGCGGGCTTGCTCTTGCCCTCAAGCGGAACGGTGGCATGGGGCGCAACGGTGCTTTCCAATCTGAGCGATCGGGAGCGTGCGGTGTGGCGACGCCAATATGTCGGCCAAGTGTTTCAGGATTTTCTTCTGATACCCGAACTTTCCATTCTCGCCAATGTTTTGCTGCCTCTCAGCTTCTCCCATCTTTGGCCGAGCGTGGATCAGCGCCAACACGCTTTGGGCTTGATCCATGATCTGGGCCTTAAGGATGTGGAGCGGCGTGCGGCGGTTCTCTCGCGTGGCGAGCAACAACGCGTGGCGCTGGCACGAGCGCTCATTATGCGTCCTTCGATCCTCTTGGCGGACGAGCCCACTGCGAGCCTTGATCAAGCCAGTGCGGCGCTCGTGACCGATTTATTGTTCGACGCGGCAGGTCGACAAAAAGCGACATTGATCATCGTATCGCATGACCCAGCTATTTTATCGCGCATGGACCAGGTTCATCAGGTGGTCGCCGGTAAGCTTCAGGAGGCGCCATGAACCCGTTACCGATGGTATGGGCTGATTTGCGCGCCATGCGTTGGAGTGCACTGTTTACGGTTCTCTTGATCGGCATGGCTGTTGCCCTTGGCGTGGCCGTTGGGGCGCAAGAGCGCGCGATGCGGCAGGCTTCCGCCCGCGCATCCGATGATTTTCCGTTGATTGTCGGTGCGCCATCGAGCCAAGCGCAATTGATTTTAACCTCGGTCTATTTGCAGCCCGAAGCCCTGCCTTTAATCGACGGCAATATTCTCAATACGCTAGCGCAAGATCCGCGGGTGGCTGGTGCTGCCCCCTTGGCCTATGGCGATATTGTGAAGGGTTATCCGGTTGTCGGCACGACGGAAAATTTCGCAACCCGATGGGGGCGATTAAAGCCCCTTGAAGGCCGTCTTTTTGCAGAAGAGAATGAAGCGGTTATCGGCTATGCGGTGAGGCTTGCCATCGGCGAGACCGTTACGCCCTCCCATGGCGTGGCTGGTCATACGCCTGTGCCGGGTGAGGTAGATGGCGAGGAGGCGGGCCATCGGCATGAGCACACCAACCTGACCGTTGTCGGCCGTTTGCCTCAGCTCAATTCGCCCTGGGACCGCGCGATCCTCATTCCCATTGAATCTGTTTGGGAAACCCATGGGCTGGGCAATGGCCATCGCGTCGACGGCGGCGCTCTCGGTGCGCCCTTCGATGCGGAAAAAATACCCGGCGTTCCGGCGATTGTAGTTAAACCCGCGCAGGTTTTTCAAGCCTATCAATTGCGCTCTGCCTATCGGCAAAATGGCACAATGGCCGTATTTCCTGCTGAGGTCCTGGTGCAACTTTATCAGGCCATGGGTAACGTGAAAGACTGGCTCGTCTTCGCGGCCGCGATAAATAATCTCGTGGTATTCTTGGCAATCCTCTTGCTCCTCGTCACCTTGGTGGGATTGCGGCGGCGGCGCTACGCGATTTTAAGAGCCTTAGGCGCAACGCGGAGCTATATCGCCCTTGTTGTTGGGCTCGGCGCGACGATTGTGATGACAGCCGGTTGCGGAGTAGGACTTTTGCTCGGCTGGAGCGGCTCCCTGCTGCTGTCCAAAATAATAACCGTTCAAACTGGCCTCGTGGTCGATCCGCGCCCCGGCCTCGACGACTTAGGCTTGGTGGGCGTGATGATCGGTGTAGGAACGCTATGTGCATCTTTTCTTGCTGCATTGGCATCACGCGACGAGCCGTCTACTGCGATACGCAGCTAAATCTAATAATCTTCGTCATAAATACATAGTCTTTTACTATTCAGGACCCTACGGGGTTAATTTTTAAATATGATTACATCAGAC
>DAIOVR010000071.1:0-7457 GCA_036758905.1 Beijerinckiaceae bacterium
GGCTTGGAGTCTGGCGGAGATCCTGTATATCTCGCCGCAGGTGATCGATTGGGGAAAACCCAATCTGCTATGATCTTAGAGAAATTAATTAGCCAATTTTTGTTCAGTAAGGCGGCGGAAACGCCGGCAAAGGCCCAATGAAGCGGATTGCACCCTTTATTTTGACGATTGCGTTGCTTGCGCCAAGCCTGGCAGGTGCTGCGCCGTCAAAAAAGGTCAAGCCAGCGCTTGCGCCAATTCCGCTTGAGGAACCGGCAGAAACCGCTCCGCCCAATGACCTTTTTGAGCCGATTAACCGCGTTACCTTTGCCGTTAATGACGGAATTGATGCGGTTATCGTCAACCCCCTCGTCGCTCTTTGGAACGGCGTGATGCCTTCTTTTGTTCGCACCGGCGTGGGCAATTTCTTCAATAATCTCGACGATATCTATGTGGGCGTTAATCACCTCCTGCAAGGCAATGGATCGCGGGCCGGCGTGGATTTCCAACGTGTCGCTGTCAACTCGACCGTTGGAATTGGTGGCTTAATCGATGTCGGCGCAAAGATGGGCCTGCAAAAAGTCGATGGTGATTTCGGCCAAACCTTGGGCGTTTGGGGCATTCCAACCGGCCCTTATGTCATCCTCCCATTGATCGGACCATCCACATTGCGTGAAACGGCAGGTCGGTCCGTGCGTGTCATGACTGATCCGCGGACCTATCTGGATGCGGTGCCGTCCTATTCTTTGATGGGGCTTGAATATCTACAAACCCGCGCGGACGCGAAAGCGAATGAAGGCTTAATCGCGGCCTCCAGCCTCGACCGCTATGTTTTCATCAGAAATCTTTATCTTCAGAAACGATCGCTGATGGTTAAATCGGGTCAAACGCCGAATTAATGAAGGACGCCGGTAATCGAATGATGAGTCTCGTCGAACGCGCAGCTCGAATAGGTGCATTGCTAAGCCTTTTGCTTGGCGCGCTTATCTCAACAAGCGCCTATGCCGATGGGCCTGCTCCGGATGAATTGGTCCGTAAATTAGCCGCTGAAATGACGTCAGCCGTGCGGTCCGATCCCGAGCTTCAAAATCCCGGCTCGTTGAAAATATCTGATTTCGTTCAGAAAAATATCGTTCCGCGCTTTGAGTTTGAGCGGATCACGCAAATCGCAATGGGTAGAAATTGGGCGAAGGCAAACCCGGCGGAACAGAAGCAAATCGTCACCGAATTTGGCAAATTGCTCACGCGTACCTATTCCAACGCCATTTCTACGCTTAAAGATTTGGACGTAGAGGTTAAGTCTACCCGTGTGATGACGCCAAATGCCGATGTGACGGTTAAAACCCAAATGATCGGACGTCCGCAGCCTGTTTCGATCGATTACAGCCTGATCAACGGACCGGCCGGTTGGAAAGTATATGACGTCACCGTTGAGGGCATTAGCCTCGTCGCCGCCTATCGGGACGAGTTCGCAGGGCTCGTTTCCCAAAGCGGTATATCCGGCTTGATCGATGCGCTTAAAAAGAAGAATGGCGGCTAGAATGGCCGAGCACGTCTTGTCCATAAAGGGGCCGGTCACCATGGCCACCGCGGGCAAAATTTACCGTGATATAGCAATTCTCTCAGCCAAAGCGCCTCTTTATATCGATTTTTCGGGAATTGAGCAGGTCGACTCAAGCGCTATCGCGCTCTTGATTTCGATTGTCCAAAGAGCCCGCAACGCCCCTGATCGGATCAAATTAGGCGCTATGCCAGACGTCATAGCTCAATTTTCGGAGATCTATGGCCTTGATGACCAGCTCCGCATCAATATGGAACGGGCGTCTTAATCAGCCCGCATCGTTAAGCGCTGGCATTGACGAAAGCAGATATTTATCAAAGAAGGGCAGGCAAGCTCCCCCAATAGCGCGCGCCTGATTGCCGACCGTGCCCTCGATAAGCTCGGGTGGATTAAGGCCCTGTAAATTAAGCTTTGCCAGCGCAATGCGCGTCGCTTTAACGAGCTTTGACCGCACATTGGCCGGAAATCCGCCATCAATGAAGACGGCAGAAAAATCAATGACAGCACATGAGCCGACGATGGCATTGGCAAGATGCGGCGCAATATCGATAATCCAATCATCGATGAATGCATCAAAACCCGCCCAGCCATCGGGCTGCTTCCACATAGGAGAGGGGTCAACACCTGCCGCTCGAATGCGAGCTTCAAGGTTGGCCGCTGACGCAACATCGATAAGTTGAGCGGCTTTACCGTCCTGACCGATGACAGGAAAGGAGCCAATGGCCCCTGCATTTCCTGTCGGGCCCGTGTAAACGCCGCCATTCAATACAACCCCGCCTCCGATAAAGAAGCCAATAAAGAGGTAGAGGTAATTCGAAAATTCATGCCCTCGACCGAAGACAAATTCGGCTCCACAGGCCGCAGTGGCATCGTTTTGGAGATAAACCGGAAACGGAAAATCACTATCCAGGCTTTGAACCAAATCGGCAGACCGCCAAACATCCATGGCTCCCGATGGTGAGCCTATCCCGCCTTCCCACTGCCAAAGCTCAAAGGGGGAGGCTATGCCAAGTCCGGCAATGCGGTCACGTTCCGGTGGGGCCATTTCCGACATGATTTTTGCGACGCCACGGCGGGTAAAATTGATGATCGCATCCGGCATGGGCCACGCATAGGCTTCCCGCAGGGAATTGCGAACATTCCCGACAAAATCGATCAGAACCAATTCTACACTTCGGCGGCCAATTTTAATGCCCAGTGAAAACGCCCCGTTTTCGGCCAATGCCATTGGCGTCGATGGCTGGCCTATTTTTCCCCGCAATACATTCCCGCGATGGAGTAGCCCGTCCTCCTCCAAACGCCGCATGATGACGGAGATCGCTTGCGCCGAAAGGCCGGTAATTCGTGAAATTTCGGCCTTTGTTAAGCTGCCGTGTTGACGGATAAGGGATAATAAAAGCCGTTCATTGTGAGCGCGCACGTCTCCCTGCTTTGATCCACGCCCAGAAGCGTTTAATCGAAGCATTTGGCCGCTTGATCCCTCACTCAATATGGACACCGCGTCTACTCTCCGTTGCCGCCGTTTAGACGGTCGATAGAGGATCAACGAAACAAATCTTAATAAATAAATCAAGTTGATTTATTTATTGACAAGCACTGAATTTCCATGTTCGTTAAGGCTTGAGAACGGGTGGCGGTTAAGTTCGGCGCTCGGAATTCTCGTTCCGTCGAGACCGGTCATTAACCGGCTCATATGGCTTTTAGGGAGGTTCTCTTGAACAAGACTCTAGTTACTTCTTTGCTCGGCGCCATTGCTATGGGCGCAGTTTTCGCTGCTCCAGCCTACGCAGAAACGGGCGCTTGCCTGATCACCAAGAACAACACGAACCCTTTCTTCGTTAAGATGAAGGAAGGCGCTACAAAGGCTGCAACCGATGCGGGCATTAAGCTCACGGCAGCTGCTGGCGTAAAGGATGGCGACGCTGCTCCACAGATCACCGCAATTGAAAACTGCGTAGCTTCGGGCGCCAAGGGTATCTTGATCACCGCTTCGAACGACTCGGTTATCCCAGCTCTTAAGAAGGCCCGCGCTGCTGGCGTTCTCGTTATCGCACTCGACACGCCAATCGGCGACAAGGATGCGGCTGACATGACGTTCGCAACCGATAACTTCGAAGCTGGTATCCTCATCGGCAAGTGGGCAAAGGCTACGCTTGGCGACAAGGCTAAGGACGCCAAGATCGGCATGCTCGACATCAACAAGGATAACATCTCGGTTGACGTTGCACGTGACACGGGCTTCCTCGTCGGCTTCGGCATCGACGTTCCTAACAAGAAGGTCATGGGTTCTGAAAAGGACGCACGCGTTATCGGCCATCAGTCGTCGGATGCAAATCCTGAAGGCGGCGTGAAGAGCGTTGAAAACCTTCTCGCAAAAGAGCCAAACATGAACGTGGTTTACACGATCAACGAACCAGCTGCTGAAGGTGCCTATCAGGCGCTTAAGAAGGCTGGTAAGGAAAAGGGCGTCTTGATCGTCTCGGTTGACGGTGGCTGCCCAGGTGTGAAGAGCGTTGCTTCGGGCGTCATCGGCGCAACGTCGCAGCAGTATCCGCTTTTGATGGCCTCGAAGGGCATCGAAGCGATTGCAGCGTTCGCAAAAGACGGCACGAAGCCTAAGGCTTCTGACGGCCTCGATTTCTTCAACACAGGTGTGAACCTCATCACCGACAAGCCAGCTGCTGGCGTTCCTTCGATCGACTCGAAGGAAGGCACCGCGAAGTGCTGGGGCTAATCTTTTAAGCCTCGTCTTTTGAATAAAATACTGTGGGGGGCGATCGATCGATCGCCCCCCACATCGTAAGAAGTGCATGACTAACCGCGTTAAATATGTCTAAATTGCCGTAAAGATTGCTGTGCCGTAACGCGGCAGGGAATTATGGGAGAGCCTGATGGGTGCGAATGCTGGGCCGGAGAAAACCATCTCCGATTTTGAAGCGGTGCTCGAAAAAGCTGACACGTCAGTTGTTGCTTTTGAGCAAGATCGCAATGGTCCTTTAGATCTCATTCGGGATTTTCTAAGAACAAACCCAACGGCAATTCCAGCGGCTGTTCTTATCGTCAGCGTTATTGGATTTGGTTTTGTCGCCAATAACTTTCTAAAACTCAGCACACTCTCTCTCGTTTTGCAGCAAGTGACGGTTACCGGTATCGTCGCTATCGCGCAGACGATGATTATTTTGACCGCAGGTATCGATTTGGCCGTCGGCCAGCTCATGGTGCTTTGCTCGCTTATTATGGGTAAACTGGCGGTTGAAGCCGGTGTTCCTGTTTGGATTGCTATCGCTGTCGGTTTCATCGCTGGTGGCGCAATGGGATGCCTTAACGGCATTTTTGTCGCCTATTGGCGCTTGCCGCCCTTCATCGTTACCTTGGGCACGCTTGGAATCTTCAAAACCTTGAAGCTTTGGTATTCGGGATCCGAATCCGTTCGTGCCGCGGATATCGAGGAAAAAGCACTGTTTCTTGATTTCTTCGGACAGACCATCAAGCTGGGTGCGGGGGCTGAAGTGACCTATGGCGGTATCGCTCTCGTATTAACCGCGATTGCTGCTTGGTATGTGTTGAACCGCACCCCATGGGGTCGGCATGTTCACGCGGTTGGTGATGATCCTGACTCGGCCTTGCTTGCCGGTATTCAGACCAAGCGTATACTTTTATCGGTCTACATCGTTGCGGGCTTTGTTTGTGCCTTTGGTGCTTGGATCTCGATTGGTCGTGTCGGCACAATTAATCCTGAGAGCTTTGATCAGGTGAATCTCGACTCGATTACAGCGACCGTCATTGGTGGCACATCGCTCTTTGGTGGTCGTGGTTCGCTCTTTGGATCGGTGCTTGGCGCTTTAATCGTCGGCGTGTTTTCGACAGGCCTATCTTTGGCTGGTGTTGATTCCTATTGGCAATATCTAACCATCGGCGTGTTGATCATCTTGGCCGTTGCGGTCGATCAATGGTTGCGGAGGGCTTCGCAATGATAAAACAACAACCTGTTCTCGAGGCTCGCGGTCTTTCAAAGCGGTACGGCCATGTCGTTGCGCTTAATAATGCCGACTTCGATTTATATCCGGGTGAAATCCTCGCTGTTATTGGCGACAATGGTGCCGGCAAAACAACGCTGATCAAAGCGCTGACGGGTGCTATTTCGCCCGATCATGGCGAGATCCGTTTGAACGGTGAGGTCGTCAATTTCCGCTCGCCGCAAGATGCACGCGCGGCTGGTATTGAGACGGTCTATCAAAACCTTGCGCTGTCGCCCGCACTATCCATTGCCGAAAATATGTTTCTCGGCCGCGAGCGTTTGAAGACCGGTCTCTTGGGTAAATTATTCTACACGCTTGATCGTTCGGGCATGAATAATTTTGCACGTCAGAAGCTGAGCGAGCTTGGTCTTTTAACCATTCAGAATATTGAACAACCTGTTGAATCTTTGTCGGGTGGTCAGCGTCAAGGCGTAGCCGTTGCGCGTGCTGCAGCGTTCGGTTCACGCGTTATCATTATGGATGAGCCGACGGCGGCGTTGGGCGTAAAAGAATCACGCCGCGTTCTCGAACTCATTCTTGACGTTAAAAAGCGTGGTCTGCCGATTGTTTTGATCTCCCATAACATGCCGCATGTGTTTGAGGTTGCTGATCGCATTCACATCAATCGTTTGGGTCGCCGTCTTTGTGTTATCAATCCGAAAGATTACACAATGGCTGACGCTGTTGCGTTTATGACGGGCGCTAAAGAACCACCACCCGAAGCGGCAGCAGTCTGATCTGTCGTGGCGGACCTTCGAGCCATTGTCGACACGCTGGCGGATAATGTCCGTAAGCTTCATGATGGCCATCGACGCTTATTGATCGCGATCGCAGGCCCACCAGGCGCGGGTAAAAGCACGGTCGCTGAGGCGCTTGCAGAAAAGTTGAATCACCTCTTGGTGGATAGGCCCGCAGAGGCTGTCCCTATGGATGGTTTTCATTATGACAATGCAATTCTGGACGAGCGCGGATGGCGGGCAAGGAAGGGTGCTCCCGAAACCTTTGACGTCGGCGGCTTTTCGTCTCTCTTACACAGGCTGAAAAACGAAACGGATGACATAGCGATCCCGGTATTCGATCGCAGTGCAGATTTGGCGCGCGCCTCAGCACGGATTATCAGCAGTCATCAGCGGCTTTTGATTGTTGAAGGCAATTATCTGTTACTCGACCGACCGAATTGGCGAGAGCTATTTCCGCTCTTTGATTTAACGATCTTCTTAAAGCCCTCCATTGAAACCATTGAAGAGCGGTTGATCCAACGCTGGCTCGATTATGGGTTTGATCAGCAAACCGCTGAAGCGAGAGCTAAAGGCAATGATCTCAATAATGCGCGCGTTATTTTGGCAGAAAGTAGACCTGCGAATATCGTCGTGCAGGATTGACCAGCCTCGGGCTATGTCCGGATCGATAGATCGGCTAGGTTAGGCTAATATTCGCTCTGTAATTTACCAAAAAGGATTAGCCATGGAACAGCGCACGCTTGGGCAGCAGGGCCTGCATGTATCAAAACTCGGACTTGGGTGCATGGGTATGTCTGAATTTTATGGCGCCCATGACGATACCGTTTCAACCTCCGTTATTCACCGTGCCATCGACCTTGGCGTAACCTTCATCGATACAGCCGATATGTATGGCGTCGGCCATAATGAAGAATTACTCGGACGCGCGATAAAAGGTCGACGTGACGGGCTTATCATCGCGACCAAATTCGGCAATGTACGCGGACCAAATGGCGAGCGTCTCGGCATTTCCGGCAAGCCTGATTATGTCAAAAGCGCATGCGATGCGAGCCTTAAACGGTTGGGCGTCGACGTCATTGATCTCTATTACCAGCATCGCGTTGATCCAAATACGCCGATTGAAGACACGGTCGGCGCAATGGCCGATCTCGTGAAAGC
>DAIOVR010000071.1:7557-11728 GCA_036758905.1 Beijerinckiaceae bacterium
AGGCGATCTTGCGTCTCTGAACAAGGCTTTTCCTGCGGGTATTGCGAAAGGCGAGCGTTATCCAGCTGCTGCGATGGGCGCGCTTAATCTTTAACTATTGTGATCGGGTAGGGGCCTTACGCAATGAAGAAAATTTTATGCTATGGCGATTCAAATACGCATGGCACCAAACCTATGCGCGATCAGAATGATGTCGCACGCTTCGCCTCTCTCGAACGCTGGCCCGGTGTGGTCGCTGCGGAACTGGGCGCAGGCTATCAGATCATTGAAGAAGGCCTGCCCGGACGCACCACTGTTCATAATGATGCCATCGAGGGCGATCACAAAAACGGCAAAACCTATCTCTTGCCGTGCCTCGAAAGCCATTGGCCGCTTGATGCTATTGTCATTTCACTTGGCGTCAATGATCTTAAAGCACGTCATGGTGTTAGTGCATCCGATATCGCAGCGGGCGTTGGTGTTCTCGTCGATGTCGTTCGTGCCGCTCCATGTTTCGGACATGAAACGCCAAAGATTTTAATCTTGGCCGCGCCGCCCATTCTGGAAACGGGTTGGCTCGGGCAGATGTTTGCAGGCGGAGCAGAAAAATCCAAAGCGCTTTCATCGGAATTATCCGCTGTAGCACATGCGAAGAGCGTCGCCTTTTTCGACTTAGGCTCCGTCGCGCACGTCTCTCCCATTGATGGCATTCATTTTGATGCTACAAATCACCGGACGATGGGTCATGCCATTGCCCTTCAATTGAAAGCTTTATTGGCGTGATTAATCGAAACGGTACCGTTGAGTTTGTCCTACTGATTGCCTTGCTGAATGCATTAACGGCAATGTCCATCGACACCATGCTTCCCGCCATTGGTGTTATCGCCAATGAGCTTGGTGCTGCGGATCCGAACAATCGGCAATTTATCATTACGGCCTTGTTCGGTGGTATGACGCTCGGTACGTTGATTTATGGGCCAGCATCGGATTCGATTGGTCGAAAGCCGGCGATCTTCATTGGTCTGGCGATCTTTGCCGTAGGTGCATTGATGTGCCTCTTCGCCACCAATTTTTCAGCCATGCTGATGGGACGTTTCATTCAAGGCTTAGGCGCTGCTTCGCCGCGCTTTGTATCAACCGCCATGGTGCGTGATGGCTTGGCAGGCTCGGCGATGGCGCGGGTGATGTCCTTTGTCATGACCGTGTTTATGCTGGTCCCCATTCTCGCGCCATCAATAGGTCAGCTGGTGCTGCTGGTGTTTCACTGGCGCTTTATCTTCGGCGGCTTTTTTGTCATGGCGATCGTGGCGGGCCTTTGGCTGGGCTTGCGCCAAGAAGAGACCTTGCCGGTTGAGCGCAGGCTACCGTTTTCGCTCCGCACTTTGCTGGCCTCTGGCATCGAGGCGTTTCGCCATCCTGTCACGCTTGGCTACACGCTCGCTATGGGGTGTGTGTTTAGCGGATTGATCTCCTATCTTGGAACATCGCAGCAAATTTTCGCCGAGCTTTATGGCCAAGGCGCGTGGTTTGCGATTTGGTTTGCGGGCTTTGCGATTGCCTTGGCCTTATCGACCATCGCGAATGGCCGTTTTGTCGTGCGCCTTGGCATGCGCGCCATCACGAAATGGGCGCTTCGTGCCAGCATCGGATTCTCGCTGATCTTTTTGATCGTCGCAAGCACCTATGGCGGCACACCACCCCTTGCAACCTTAGGCATCTATCTCTTTTTGAACTTCTTCTGCCTCGGTCTATTGTTTGGAAATTATAACGCTCTAGCGTTAGAACCTGTCGGGCATATCGCAGGCATGGCATCTGCTGTATCGGGCTTTATCTTCTCGGTCATTTCCATTGTCGGGGGAACCTTGGTGGGACAGACCTATAATGACACGGTCATTCCACTCGTTGCAGGCTTTGGCGGCTTTGGCATATTGGCTTTTCTTCTCACCGAATGGGCCGAGTCCAAACGAAAAACATTAGCCAAGCTCTGACTCGACTAATTTGCCGAATATGCCAATATTCAACCCAATACTTGATTAAATTCATTCGCGGAAAGGTAAGCGTTCCATGTTGAGATTAGATGAGAAACTCGCTCGTATTCACGCTGGCGATTATACTCGGAATGATTTTATCATCGCGGATGCAAAAGATCCCGATATGGGCCCGGGCCTTCACGCGATTGGCCCGATGCGGGAAGCCGATGGCACGAGCTCGCGTTTTCGGACACGCATAGAATTTCTTGAATCTATTGAGGCGATCATCCAGCAAGATGTCGTTGATATTATGCTGACCTCGCTGTCCAATCTTGAACAGCTTCACAAGCGGGGCACCGCTCAAGGATCCGATATTAAATTCGCCATCCGCGCCAATGATACGACGGATATTTGGCGCCATCGTGGTGCAACCTATCACAACACGCCTTCGCGCCCTTTTCGCACGGCAGCGGTATCGCGCGCTATTCCTTTCACGGATTTAGGTCTTTATTCGATCACCTTTAACAATGATCTCGATGCCGATCATTATTCGCTCGAAGCGTTTACCGAATTTCGCGAAGACGCCATGGCGCATGGCATGAAATATTTTCTCGAAGTGTTTAATCCAAACGCTGCGCAGATTTCAGCCGAAGATATGCCGCGTTATGTGAATGACGCTATCATTCGTTGCCTTGCTGGTTTGACGGAAGCGGAGCGTCCGCAATTTCTAAAAATCGCCTATAACGGCCCTCGCGCCCTTGATGAACTCGCATCGTTTGATCCTAGCCTCGTTGTTGGTGTTTTGGGTGGCGGCGCAGGCACAACGCGCGATTGCTTCGAGCTTATTTTTCAAGCGGAAAAATATGGCGCGCGCGTCGCATTGTTCGGTCGAAAGATCAATCTAGCCGAGTCGCCGCTTGAAATGATCCGTCATATGCGCGCCGTTGCAACGGGCGCCTTAACACCAACGGAAGCCGTATCGTCCTATCACGATGCACTTAAGACGAGCGCGATCACACCTGCGCGATCTTTTGCGGATGATAATGTGATCACAGAAGCTGTTCTTAAATCCGCGTGAGATAAGCGCCATGGCTCAACGCAGCGGAATTCTAACAGCAGGCTCATGGTGTGTCGATAACAATAAGACACTTCAGGTTTGGCCGTCGGAAGATACGATGAGCACGATCACCGGGTTGGATCGTCAAGGCGGCGGCTCGGGCTCGAATATGGCGTTTGATTTAAAGCGCCTTGATCCTGATTTTTTCGTCGAGACAATGGGAATTGTCGGCGATGATTCAGACGGTCAGTTTTTGATTGGCAAATGCGACGAAGCAGGCGTTAAACGCGATCGGCTCGCGATGATCAAAGGCGGCATGACGGCATTTACCGATTGCTTCAATTCGCTTGAAAGCGGCAAGCGAACGCATCTGTATTTCCCCGGCGTGGCCGATGCACTCTCGCCTGACGATTTCGATTTTAGCACGACGAAGGCCAAGCTTTTGCACTTGGGCCTTCCGGGCGCGCATAAGACCATGGATGGCCCATGGGGAAACGATACAACCGGTTGGGCAACCGTCTTGCGTGCCGCTCAAAAAGCGGGCCTTAAAACCAATCTCGAAATGGTCACAACAACGCGCGAGAAAGTCCGCCATTTTGGCCTATCCGCTTTGCCCCATCTTGATCTGCTGATTGTGAATGATTTTGAGATCGGCGCCGTTGCCGATGTCGAAACGCGCGACGGGTTACAAACACTCCCCGATAAAATCGTCGAAGCCCTTCATAAAATCCTTGAGCTTGGCTCGGTTTCGATCGCAGCGGCCCATTTTCCGGAAGGCGCTATCGCGCTTAGCCGGGATGGAAGTCTGATTTCGGTCGGCTCGGTGGCCATGCCTGCCAATGAGATTGCGGGTGTGAATGGGGCAGGGGACGCCTTTGCCGCCGGATTTTTATATAATTGGCACCAAGCAAAGCCCATCGATGAGGCTTTAAGGTTTGGTCATGCGGTAGCGGCCGCCTCCATGCGGGAGGTTTCAACAACAGCGGGTGTTACGAGTGTCGCCGAAACCCTAAAATTGGCACAACAATGGGGCTACAGATCCGCGCCATCGATAAAGGGCTTATGAAGGAAATGGTGCCGCTTAGGTGACTCGAACACCTGACCCCAGCTTTACGAAAGCTGTGCTCTACCAACTGAGCTAAAGCGGCAACGCGCGGTTCCATAC
>DAIOVR010000072.1:0-11701 GCA_036758905.1 Beijerinckiaceae bacterium
GACTGTTCCCCGTTGATGCGGCACAGTTTGAGGATTTGCGCGCGGCGATGGGCAAACTTCGTCTTAACGATGCGAGTTTCTCCTATGAGATGGAATCCTCCGCCGCCCTTGGCTTCGGTTTCCGGTGTGGCTTTTTGGGCCTCCTACATCTCGAAATCATTCAGGAGCGGTTGGAGCGCGAATTCAATCTCGATCTGATCGCGACCGCGCCAAGCGTGATCTACAAGCTCAAATTGCGCGATGAGAACGATATCGAATTGCACAATCCGGCCGATATGCCGGATATTATGAAAATTCTGGAAATCGAAGAGCCTTGGATCCGGGCTACGATTTTGACGCCGGACGAGTATTTGGGTTCGGTGCTGAAACTCTGCCAAGATCGGCGCGGGACGCAGATTGACCTTAACTATGTCGGCAAGCGCGCAATGGTGGTTTATGATTTGCCGTTGAACGAGGTGGTGTTCGATTTCTATGATCGCTTGAAATCCATCTCGAAGGGCTATGCCAGCTTCGATTATAATATCACCGATTACCGCGCGGGCGACCTCGTCAAAATGTCACTGCTGGTGAATGCCGAGCCGGTCGATGCGCTCTCGATGCTGGTGCATCGGACGCGCGCCGAAATGCGCGGACGTGCGATGTGCGAGAAGCTGAAAGAGCTGATACCGCAGCATTTGTTCCAGATCCCAATTCAGGCGGCGATTGGCGGCAAGATCATCGCGCGCGAAACGATTTCCGCCTTGCGCAAAGACGTGACAGCGAAATGCTATGGCGGTGATATTTCGCGAAAGCGCAAATTGCTCGACAAGCAGAAGGAAGGTAAAAAGCGGATGCGGCAATTCGGCAAAGTCGAAATTCCGCAAGAAGCCTTTATCGCTGCACTCAAGATGGACAGTTGACGTCAGTCCGGCCTATCTTCCTCTCAATATTCAATAAGGGAGGACGACATGGCCGATACGCCAACCATAGAGGCGCTGCATAAGCGCTGGATTGAAGTCTTTAACAGTCATGATCTTGATGCGCATGTCGCGCTTTATACCGAAGACGCGATGATGTTCGGCGCTATTCCCGAACTCGTCATCGGGCGGGAAGCCATCAAGACTTATTTCGGCGGGCGTGGCCCGAAGGTTCACGTGGCGAAATATCCGTTTCCGCGGGTTGTTATGTTACGCGATGATGTCGCGGCAACGGCTACCCATGTGGATTTTGCGGATGGTGATACGCCGATGCCCTATCGCCTCACCTGGATGCTGGTGAAGCAAGACGGCAATTGGCGGATCGCGCAGCATCATGGCTCGCCACGCGGCTGAGTTTTTAATGCGCCCGTGAAATGCAAAAATCTACGGCTTCAAGCATAGCGGATTTCATGGGCGTATCAGCAAAGAGCGCGAGCGCATCGCGGGCCATGGCACCGTAATGCCGCGCGCGTTCGATTGTGTCTTCGATGGCGCGGTGTTTTTTCATGATCGCCATGGCCTCGGTGAGCTCGGCATCACCTGTTTGGCCTTCCTCTAATGCGCGTTTCCAGAAGGCGCGTTCGCTTTCGGTGCCACGGCGGAAGGAGAGAACGACGGGCAGCGTGATTTTGCCTTCGCGGAAATCGTCGCCGAGGTTTTTCCCGAGTTTCGAGGAGATGCCGCCGTAATCAAGCGCGTCGTCGATCAGCTGGAAGGCGATCCCGAGATTGGCGCCGTAAGAGCGGCAAGCCGCCTGCTCGGCTTTGCCGAATCCGGCGATGATGGGGCCTACTTCGCATGCGGCGGCAAACAAAGCTGCGGTTTTACCACGCACAACGGAGAGATATTCATCCTCGGTCGTCGCGGTATTTTTAGCGACGGCGAGTTGGAACACTTCGCCTTCGGCAATGACGGTTGCAGCCGTTGAGAGCACATCAAGCGCGTGGAGGGAGCCTACTTCGACCATCATCTTGAAGGCTTGGCCCAAGAGAAAATCGCCGACGAGGACGCTGGCTTCATTGCCCCAGAGCATGCGGGCGGCGAGTTTGCCACGGCGCATTTCGCTGTCATCGACGACATCGTCATGGAGCAGGGTTGCGGTGTGCATGAATTCGACGGCGGCGGCCAGTTTGACATCACCTTCACCTTTGTAGCCGCAGAGCTCTGCGGTTGCGAGGGTCAGCATCGGCCGCAGACGTTTGCCGCCGGATTCGATGAGGTGCTTGGCGATTTCCGGAATCATCTCCACATCAGAGCCGACGCGGGAAAGGATCATGCGGTTCACGCCTTCCATTCCGCCCTTGGTTAGGGACAGAAGCGCATCAAGGCTTGGGCCCGGCGAGGATTTGCCATCCAGCGATACAACAACACCCACGTCATCTTCCTTTCGAGGCTTTACGGACCCTGACCAAAGCGGGCGCAAAATGGCACGCGAGGCGCAGCTTCGCAACTTGCCAAATGATCGCGACCTCCCATAATCGCCTTCTGATGACAGAATTTAATTTTTTGGGCGGCAAGATTCGCCTTCAACAAGCTCAAACCGGACATCGTTCCGGTACGGACGCGGTTTTATTGGCCGCCACGGTGCCGCCTTCGTTTACTGGAACGGTTGTTGACGCAGGTTCGGCGAGTGGCGCGGTTGGCCTTTCGGTCGCCGCGCGCGTGCGTGGTTCACGCATGATGTGCATTGAAATTGACCATGACGAGGCGGAATTGGCGCGTGCCAATATTATCGCGAATGGGTTTCAGGATCGAGCAAGCGTGATCGAGGCCGATTTAATGGCCGAGTTTAAGCAGCGTGAAACCATGGGTATCACGAAGGCATATGCTGATTGGGTGCTGACCAACCCACCCTTTCTCGCCGAGGGGAAGACGCGCGCCTCGCCTGACCAGGCCCGACAGCGCGCGCATACTATGCCGGAAGACGGGCTTGATCGCTGGATTGTGGCCTGCCATGCCCTCTTGAAGCCCCGTGGTAAGCTTACCCTCATTCACCGTGTGGATGCGCTGCAAGAGATTTTAGCAGCGCTCTCCGGACGATTTGGCGATATTCGAATCCTACCCGTTCATGCGCATGCGACAGGGCCAGCGACACGTCTCTTGGTCGAGGGCACCAAAGGCAGCCGAGCGCCGTTGACGCTTTTGCCCGGTCTGACCCTGCATGAGCCGGATGGAACATTCACTCCTTTGGCCGATGCGCTCCATAAAGGGGACGCAACGCTTACCCTTGGGTGATCAGCCGACCAACCAAACTACCGGTTTCCCGTCTCAGTGCCATAATCCCCGTGTCCGTATGGCGCGATGGATGAACGCGGTTGGTGAGCAGCGTCCAGCCAATACCGCGATCAAGATCGATCCATAGGCCGGTGCCGGTGAAACCGAGATGGCCGATGGTGCGGGGTGAATGGCCCTCGCCGCCATGCCAGCCTGATTGTTGCACTTCCCATCCGAGTGCACGGTTTCCCGATATAGGCGTCGTCATTTCGGCCATGAGTTCTGTCGAAAGTTGGCCGCCGTTCAATAGGTGTAGCGCGTGGTTGAGGACACCATCGACGGTACCGAAAAGCCCGGCATGACCCGCTGCGCCGCCAAGGGCGAAGGCATTCTCGTCATGCACCTCGCCCTTGATGACGCGACCGCGCCATGCGCAGCGTTCGGTTGCTACGCTCGCTTCTTGGGGTGGTGAAAAGGAGAGCCCATTTGGAAGCGGCTGATCGGCTAAGGATTGTCCCGTCAAACGCTCGATCAAAATGCCAAGGAGGATGTAATTGATATCGGAATAGATAGGCGGTCCGCTTTTCCATGCTCTTTGTAAGATATAGGCGCGCAGCGTGTCGGGATCTTGCCCGAGCGTATAGAGTGGTTCGACCGCAGGGAGATGTGTTTGGTGCGCTAATACGTGTCGAACGGTAAGCGCGCGTTCAGGTGCGCTTAAATCATATTGCCTCAGATCAGGCATATGTTGGGCCAAGGTATCATCAAGACCAACAAGGCCATCTCGGACAAGTTCAATAAGACGATGCGTTGTAAAAATGACCTTGGTGAGCGATGCCAGATCAAACCACATGTCACGTTCAAGCTTTATCGCATGAGGTTCAATTTGAGCCTTTCCAAAAACAGCAACTTCTCGTGTTCCGTCTTTGGTGATGAGGCCGAGTGCAGCACCCGGTATGCGGCCTTCTTCGATAGCCCGCTTTGCGGGTGAAAAAATTTCGTGCAGATGTTGATGAAGCTGTGTCATTGAATATCCAACTAAGCCCGAGAAATCTCACCGCCCGTTAAGGGATAAGGGACCCCTGTTGTTGAAGGCAGACTTAATGGCAGGCCCTTAAGCGTTCGTACGGCTAGCCAAGCGAAGCACTCCGCTTCGAGCATATCACCGTTCCAACCCACCGCTTCAACAGGTTCAACCGGCACTCCGAGATGGCTTTCAAGGCTTTGCATCAAAAATAGATTATGCCGACCACCGCCACCTACAAGCCATTTTTTCGGAGGCTCAGGAAGGTGCTGCAGAGAAGCAGCGATCGATTGGATGGTGAAGGCTGCAAGTGTCGCGGCGCCGTCGCCGTTTGAAAGTGGTTTCACTAGATCCATCCACGCATGAAACGCGTTTCGATCCAGCGATTTTGGTGGCGTGCGATTAAAATAGCCCGACGCTAAGAATTGATCGACAATCGAATGGTTTATATGGCCCGATTGGGCAAGTTGGCCATCTTTATCAAATGAAGTGCCAATTCGTTCGCGCACAAAATCATCAAGCAGTGCTGAGGCAGGGCCTGTATCAAAGGCCATGATTTTATCATGGTCGATATAGGTCACATTCGCCACGCCTCCCAAATTTAAGACCATGAGAGGTAATTCTAGGCCCGATGAATGGGCAAGCGCATGATGATAGAGTGGTGCAAGTGGAGCGCCTTGGCCGCCTGCTGCCACATCGGCCAATCGGAATTGACACACATTATCGATTCCAAGCCGCTGAGCGGCTCGCGCCCCATCGAATAATTGCCGGGTGATATCGCGCTCGGGCGCATGAAAAACTGTTTGGCCGTGGAATCCGATTACGTCGATTGAATCAGGGTTGATCTTATTATGTTCGAGAAAAGCTTCAACCGCGGCACAATGGGCATCTGTTATCGCTTGTGTGATCTCCGAAACATTACCTTGGGCTGCGCGTTCAGGATCTTGAATAAGCTCCAGAAGTTGTTTTTGTAACGGAATGGAATAGGCGCCGGCGCCCGTGGCTTCCGGACGAATGAAATTTTCACCATCGGTGTGAAGCATGGCTACATCGATGCCATCCATCGACGTACCACTCATCACGCCAATGGCGTTCATCGCTTTATCCGGTCTATTCACTACCTATTCATCCCGTAGATGGCTTGGTAAAGGCGCTGTATTAAAATGAAATCCAAACTGCCAATCGTAAAATGAGTCGTTCTATGGGTAATCGAATTTCAGAGATTTTCAAAATTCCGGTCGGCGGAATTTTATTGGCTTTGACGGTACTGACGGCGTGCCAACGCTATGAATGGGTACATCCAACGAAATCATTGGAACAGTTTGGGCACGATAAATTGGCGTGCGAAGAGCGTGCCTCACGGATGTATCCGCTCGCGCCTGTTACGACGGTGGAGGGTGGCGGCTATATTTACGATGATTTCCACCATTGCCATCGTCGGTTTGACGGGTTTGGCATGTGCTATTCGCGTCCGCCAATCTATGTCCCACCTACCTATTCGACGCGGGATATGAATGAACCAGCCCGCAATCAAGCCGTTGAAGCCTGCCTGTTTAGCAAAGGCTATCAATTGGTGCCCGCTAAATAATCGGATTTATGGCGAGGGGCCTCGAATGAGGGACGGGCGGATTTTTAAAGCGAGCGGCAGGCCGATGCCGATGAGGGTAAAACGCGCAATATGATGAACGCCGACAATAACAGGATCAATTCTTAGCGCAAAAGCTAAGGCTGTCATGGCTTCCAATCCGCCAGGGGCAAAGGCCATCAAGGCCGATGGAAGCGGAAGTCCGACAAGTTTAGAAATAAGAATGGCGCCTAAAAATCCAAGACTTGTTGCGACGAAAAACGATA
Source organism: Beijerinckiaceae bacterium (assembly GCA_036758905.1). Taxonomy (GTDB): domain Bacteria; phylum Pseudomonadota; class Alphaproteobacteria; order Rhizobiales; family Beijerinckiaceae; genus CAIUPE01. Next base: position 6,046 of record DAIOVR010000072.1, read on the forward strand.
GAAGGGCTGCGGGTCCAATAGCGATGATTTCCCGCATCCGCATACCTTGAAAGCGTGCGCCGATGAGAGCGCCGATCAACACAAAACCAGCGGTCGATAATTCGATTGGATATTGCCCCGGAAAAATCTCCATGCCGCGTAAGAGGCCGATGGATAACATTGGCCCTAAGATAAACGGCGCTGACATTTTTAAGGCCTTGAGTGCCATGCCGCTGCCTAGGCCGATCACAAGAATGACGAATAAATTAAAAAGGGTGATCGGCGCCTGCGTGGCTGTTGGAAGCGTCATCGACATGCCTGCAAGCACCATCACCGAGGGCAGGACGGCAACCAGCATGACAAGGCGAAAGAGCTGTACAATTGCGATGCGTGGGATATTTGCGCCTTCTTCAACTGCGACCGCCATCACGGACGATAGTGCACCCGGCGTTGCTGCAAGAACAGCATCGCGTCTTTCCCAGCCTGAATAGCGAATGAGCACGCTTGATGTGACGATCATCACAATCAAGCTCGTCAAAAACAATCCCAGAATACTAAAGGGAACTGTCACAAAGGTTCGTAGTGTTTCCGGTGTAACAGCCGAGCCGAGCGTCAGTCCCGAGCTTAGCATAGCGAGGTCATTGATGGGGCGCACAAGCGGCGCTCCCTTTCCGGTAGTCGCGATTAAAATCGTGGCTGCCATAGCGCCGCACAACCACGGTGCCGGAATATTGAGCCACCAGCCAGCAGCACCGCCCAAGCCCGCAGCTAGAAGCATAAGATATTGTTTAGGATCGATGAGGCCGATCCAATATGGGTTTGTAAAGCGGTCTCTACGTTGCAATGACTATCCGTGACAATTGATCGTTGCGATTGCGAATGATCAATGAATCTCAAGGGAGCGGATGTCAAATTACAATTTCTGAAGGGTAATTTGCCCGTTCAGCTTAGACCGTCTGGATGTAAACAATCCCGGTGGTTGGGTGTCCGGCAATGTCTCGGGGGAGCGGTGCCGGACACCCATTTGACCGAGCATCATATGGCCTGTTGGGTCAGCTGCCCCGAACAACAGAGCGCTAATAGGTGCCTGTGAGGGGACGTAACCGTTTGATATGAACCTGCATAAGCCCATCATGGCGCGTATAGGCAATGATGCCGGTGCGTTTCAATTGTGAAAAAGCCCGGCTTACCGTTTCGAGCGTTAAACCCAGATAATCAGCAATTTCAGATCGGGTCATGATGACACGAACTGTTACCATTTCATTGTTTATCTTGGCGTGATTGGAAGGGGTTTCGATTAATTCAAGAATATAGGATGCAACGCGTTCAACCGCTGATTTTCTGCCCAATAAAACCGCATGTTCGTGTAAGGCACAAATTTGAATTTTTAGCAGTTCCGCCATGAAGGAATTAAAACTCGACGAGTTTTCGGCGGGTCCTTTATCGAATGCGGTTAGGCGTACTTCGGTGAGCGATTCGGCGACGCTATCGTGATGGCCATTGGGCGTTACACCAAATATTCCGCCCGGGCCCAGCAGCTCAAAGATCTGCCGGCGCCCGTCAGGCAATAATTTGGAAATCATCACATTGCCCGACACAATTTGATAGATTGCGCGTGCGGGCTCACCTTCGTCGATGATGGTTACACGGGGAGGAAAGTCGACCGACCGAGCCGATGATGGACTGCTCCCAACGGCCGACTCATTTAAATAGGACATGATGCCACCTGCCGAGATGAAAAGGAGAACCCGACGGGAAAATGGGCTTGATTAAAACGAAGCCGAATAAACAATACGGACGAGATCTGCCGTATTGCGAGCACCAATTTTTTCCATGATTCGAGCGCGGTGAACTTCTACCGTGCGCGGGCTGATGCCCAATTGCCGACCAGCTTCTTTATTGGAGGCACCCGCTGAAATTTTTTGCAAAACTTCTCTTTCGCGCGGTGTTAAGCGATCGCCCCCTGGTACGGATACAACGTTAGGAACGGTACCATTTCCGGCACGTTTTTCTGCAAGTGCTTCACGTACACGACCAGCAACAGCATCAGCAATCAAAGGCTTTGCCATAAAGTCTTTGGCGCCCTTTTTCATGGCCGAAACGGCCATCTCGACATTGGCATCATCGGCCATAATGACGATTGGTGCTGTAACGCGATGGCCGAGTTCGCCAAGCAGATCATTTCCCGTTGAACTGCTCACATCGGCATCCAACAAAATGCAGCCCGGCACATGGTGCCGCGTGGCGGCTAAGAGAGAAGGCCCATCCGAAAAGAGAGTAACGTGATAGCCCTGTGTCTCAAGACTTGATGCAACGGCGCTCCGAAAAGCAAGATCGGCATCTGCAATATAGACATCTCTTTCAGGTAAACGTGTCTCAACCATTACAAACCTCCTGATGCGTCTTTTTGAACGACAAAAAACGCGCGATAATTACATCGTACCCACTCATTGTTGCGCTTTCGATTGATCGGATTTGACCCGTCAGTATTCGTCAGCGGTTATGGTAAGAACGTGCGAAGGTTCATTTGGTTGCGTAGTTTGTCTTGCGCTCTTTTGCGCATAACGTCAGGCGGGCTCTATTTATCAATAAAATAAAGAATATCTTATTGATAAATAAAACCTAATTTGAAAGTAGCCTTTAAGTCGTTTTATTGAAGCTCTAGCTTAGCGCTTTGACGAGCCGTGCCGTGGCCTCGGTTAAGTCTTCTGCTTTTCTGGCAAAGCAAAGCCTCAACCAAGCATCCTCGCCACTGGCAAAAGCAGAGCCCGGTGCCAAGCCGACATTTGCTTCATCGACCAAGCGTTTGGCGATGCCCATCGGGTCTTTTGCGCCATCGACTTTGAAATAAAGATAGAAGGCTCCTTCCGGCCGCGCAAAGCGAACGCGCCCTGTTTTTGAGAGCCCTTCACATACAATTTCGCAGCCCTTCTTGGCGCGTTCGACTTGATGGCGGAGGAAACTGTCGCCGTGGTCGAGAGCGGCGATGGCGCCCCGTTGGAGAAAGGTCGCTACGCCCGAGGACGAATATTGAATGAGATTTTCCGCCGTTTGAGCGAGCGACGGGTGGCATTCGATCCAGCCAATCCGCCAGCCCGTCATGGCCCAGTTTTTCGAAAAGGTTTGGACGAAGATGATTTGGTCGTCCTCATTCATCACATCGTGGAATGAAGGCGCCCTTGCTGAGCCATCAAAGACAAATTGGCCATAAATTTCGTCAGCAATGATCCAAAGCCCATGTTTGCGGGCAAGGGCGAGCACCGCTTCCAATTCCGCGCGGGTTGCCGTCCAGCCGGTGGGATTTGAGGGCGAATTGATGACGATGGCGCGGGTCTTTGGCCCAATCGCACTGGCAATCCGATCGACATCGAGGAACCATCGGCCATTCGGGCCCTCATTGGTCAAACCCATGGGCACATCGACCGGGACCGCTCCGATGACCTTGCCGCAGCCGATAAAATTCGGCCAAGCGGGGGAGGGCACGATAAACTCGTCACCCGCAGATAGGATCATGCGCATCGCGACTTGTAGGGCGTGCATGCCGCCAATGGTGCATAAGAAGCGGTCGGGGCTAAATTCTTGCCCGTAAAGCCGCGACATATAGCGCGCAACAGCGGCGCGAAAATCGGGAATGCCACGGTTAGGCGTATAAAACGTCTCGCCCGCCGCAAGCGAGCGGGTTGTCGCCTCGGTGATAAAGCTCGGCGTCGACATATCCCCTTCGCCCGCCCAAAGCGGGATCAGGCCCGGACGTCCCCAACCATAGGTAAAAACCTCAACAATGCCGCTTGGTGGCGCTCCAAGCGCCTCCGGGCCGATCTTCAGGGTCAGATTTGAGGTTGATTGATTAGAAAACATAGTATTCCTCGACGGGCTGGGTATTTACTCTGATACTTCTTTCACAAACACGCCGAGCTTGCCAGACGTCGCGTGAGCTGAAAGTCTAGCAAACGGCGGATTTGAGGGGGAAAGCGAACATAATGATTGCAGGCTGGGTCATTATTCTAGCTGCCCTTGTTTACCTGTCGGCCCTTTTTGCGGTCGCGCATTTCGGGGATATTTACGGCCAAAAGCTCTTATCTGGCCGAGCTGGTCCAACTTTCTATGCTCTAGCCCTAGCGGTTTACTGCACCTCTTGGACCTTTTTTGGCTCAGTGGGATTAGCGGCCGTAACGGGGCTCGATTTTTTAGCGATCTATATTGGACCGATCTTGGTGATCGGATTTGGACGAAAATTCGTCGAGCGGATCGTGACCCTTGCTAAAGCGCAGAATATTTTATCGGTCGCTGATTTTGTCGCCGCTCGCTACGGGAAAAATGCCAATATTGCTGCCATCGTTGCCGTCATCGCGGTGATTGGTTCGGTTCCCTACATCGCATTACAGCTTAAGGCGATCTCGGTGTCGCTGGCGACGATGTTGGATGCGGTTCCCGGCGGCGCACAGGGATTTTCTACGCCGGCATCGGGGAGCCTCTCACTCATCGTTACGCTCGTTCTGGCGGCCTTTACGACGGTGTTCGGCACACGGCACATTGACTCCCGTGAACATCATTCGGGTCTAACCTTAGCAGTCGCCTTAGAGTCCGTGGTTAAACTGGCTGCGTTTTTGATCGCGGGCATTTTTGTCGTCTGGGGTGTATTCAATGGCCCTGCCCATTTGATCGATGCGCTGGAAAATCGGCCCGATATTCTGCCGATCTTAGGACGTAGTAGCGGGTTATCGACCATCCTCGCGATGATGCTTCTATCATCGGCCATGGTTTTATTGTTACCGCGTCAATTTCATATGACGGTGATTGAAAATCAAAATCCATCGCATACAAAACAAGCCTCTTGGCTCTTTCCACTCTATCTTATTTTGATCAATCTCTTTGTCGTTCCAATTGCTCTTGCATCCGATCTTGTTTTTCCGACAGGTATGATCGATCGCGATATGGCGGTCCTCCAATTACCGCTTCACGCAGGAAACGGCATAGTCGCTCTGGTCGTTTTCCTTGGTGGCTTTTCTGCATCAACCGCTATGGTGATCGTCGAGTGCGTGGCGCTCGGTACGATGGTTTCGAATGATCTCGTCATGCCACTCCTGCTCAGGCGTGGTGCTAAATTGGCAAGACCCGTCTCCGGTGATTTGGGCGGCCAACTTCTAACCATTCGACGTTTAGCTATCGTTCTAGTTTTATTGGCGGGTTATTTCTATTTCAGAACATCAAGTGATGCGGCTCTGGTGTCTATCGGATTGATCTCCTTCACCGCTATTGCGCAGATTGCCCCGGCCTTTTTTGGTGGATTATTCTGGCGCAACGGTACGGCATTAGGGGCGGGAGCAGGCATGATCGTCGGCTTTATCATTTGGGCCTATACGCTTGCCGTACCGAGCCTCGCCGATCCTTCCCGAATGTTTATAAATCAATTTATTGAATTGGGTCCCTTTGGCATTCATTGGCTAAGACCAACCCATCTTTTCGAACTCGATCTGCCCTTTATTGCCCATGGTTCTTTAACGAGCATTAGCCTCAATATTATTTTCTATGTTGCCTTTTCGTTGCTAAGATTGCCAACACCTGTTGAGCGGTTTCAAGCCAATCTATTCGTTACACCGGATCGCGTCGGACGCTCCTTTAATTTCAGGCTTTGGCGAAGCTCGGTCACCATTGGAGAATTAAAGCGGGTTGTCGG
>DAIOVR010000073.1:0-4957 GCA_036758905.1 Beijerinckiaceae bacterium
AGCGGCCCGAATATATGGGCCAACTCGTCTATTCCATCCGCGGATTGGGGGCAGCCTGCGAAGAACTCGACTTCCCCGTCGTCTCCGGCAATGTCTCGCTTTATAACGAGACCAATGGTCGCGGCATTTTACCAACGCCGACCGTCGGTGGCGTTGGCGTTATCGACGATGTGGCAAAATCCATGACCCTCGCCTTCAAAGCCGAAGACGAAATCATCGTCCTCTTGGGCGAAACAACGGGATGGCTCGGCTCATCCAGCTGGCTCGCCGAAATCGCAGGCCGCGAAGATGGTGCACCGCCGCCGGTTGATCTTTTGATGGAAAAACTCATTGGCGAGCTGGTGCTGGGCCTCATCAAAGACGGCCTCGTTACCGCCGTCCACGACTTGTCCGATGGCGGATTGGCCGTTGGCGTCGCTGAAATGGCAATGGCGGGCGGCGTTGGTGCCACGATTGCCGCTCTTCCCTTCGGACTTCCGTCGCATGCCGAACTCTTCGGCGAGGATCAGGCCCGCTATGTTGTAACCGTCAAAAACAAAGACGCGCTCGACGAGCTATCGCGCCGCGTTGGAGCCGTCGTTGCAACCGGCGAAGCGCTTGTGATCATGACCGTTATCGGCAAGACCGGCGGAGATGCATTGACGCTGCCCGGAGAAATGCCCATATCTCTGTCCGAATTGCACAATGCGCATGAAAACTGGCTGCCATCCTATATGGCCGGCGAACTCTGACGGGATAACGACACCATGGCGATGAAAGCCTCTGAAATCGAAACCATGATCAAAGCGGCCTTCCCGGATGCCGTTATCGAGATCAAGGATCTAGCGGGCGATGGCGATCACTACGCCGCAACCGTCGTGTCTGAAGCCTTCCGCGGCAAAACGCGCGTGGCTCAGCATCAGATGGTCTATGCCGCCTTGCAAGGCAATATGGGCGGCGTGTTGCATGCGCTTGCTTTGACAACTTCGGCACCTGCAGCTTAATTTCAAATCTATCCTTTCACTCGACAAGGACACATCCGATGAGCGCTCAAGATACAATTAAAGCAGAAATCACATCCAACGACGTCGTTCTTTTCATGAAGGGCACGCATCAGTTTCCAATGTGCGGTTTCTCGGGCCAAGTGGTCCAGATCCTCGATTATATCGGCGTGAACTTCAAAGGCATCAATGTGCTCGAAGACGCCGATCTGCGCCAAGGCATCAAGGATTACGCCAACTGGCCAACCATTCCGCAGCTCTATGTAAAGGGCGAATTCATCGGCGGCTGCGATATCGTGCGGGAAATGTTCCAATCCGGCGAGCTCGTTACCCATCTGAACGAGCATGGCATTGCAGCAACAATGCCAGCCAAGGCTTAACCTTAGCCCGTCTTTCTCAGACTAATCTCAAGGCTCGCAGTAGACACCAATTTGGTGTATTCTGCGGGCCTTGTTGTATTGGTAAATGATAATGACCACGCATTGGAAAACACTTTCCGAGAGAGAGACAGAAGCCAAGCGTTTGTTTGCTGCCCATGTTGCGCAGCTCGAAATGCAATTGGCCAGCTATGGCCATCAGCACAGTGGTGCGTTTCATCTTTTCGGATCGGCAGCGAATGGCTCTATTCACGACGCCAGCGACGTCGATATTCTGGTCGAATTTCCGCGAGAGAAGGTGTTCGCAGCGTGTGAATTCGCCGAAAAGGTCTGTTTTGAATTGAGCTTGCAACCGGATATCCGCCCCATGATTTGGGCGTCAAATGCACTTCGCGATCGGGCTTTAGCGACGGGGCGGTCATGTCCTTAAATCCCGCTCGCTGGTCGGATATCGACGCTGACCTTGCCTCGGCTCGAAAGCATTTTTCCGAAGCCGTTCGTGCTATGCGTGCAAGCCCAGCTCGGCTTGAGCCAGATGATTATTGGGCCTCTATGGCTTTTCAGCATGCCATGCAATCCGGATATTCGTCCTTTGAAGCAGCTTTAGAGCGAACCTTGTTAATGTGTGGCGAGCAGTTACCCGTCGGGCGGGACTGGCACGCAAAGCTATTGGATCGCGCTGCCACCTCCATGGCAGGCGATCGTCCAGCAATAATCAGCCATGAATTGCGGGGTGCTGCGCGTATGCTATTAGCGTTTCGCCACGTCGCCATGCACAGCTACGACGATTTCGAGCCTATTCGTGCATTGCCTGCTGTGGAAGCGGCTGAACTATATTTGAATCTAGCGGAAAAAGAGTTTGCGGCATTCCGTGCTCAAATCGATCCCGCCTAAATAATCTATCTCCCCACCACCGCCTTCAACACAGCCACCGCCTCTGCTCCAGCCCAATCCGCTGGCCCGGCCATTTCCGCCAGCAAGCAGCCTTTATCGTCGACTAAAAGCGTCGTCGGCAGACCCGTCACAAGCCCTTCTTTCCGTAAGGCTTGAAATGCCTTGCCCTGCTGGTCGGTATAGAGCGACAAAGCGGCAATCTCGTTCTCTTTCATCCATTGCGGCACTTTTTCGATGTTGCGGGTGTCCATATTCAAGGCGACAACCGTAAAATCCCCACGCCCAAGGCTCGATTGCAATCGATCCAGCGACGGCATTTCGGTGCGGCACGGCACGCACCATGTGGCCCACAGATTGAACAGCACCGTTCGGCCTTTAAAATCTGCGAGTTTCACGGGTCCCTTGGGACCATCAAATTCAAGTTCCGGCGCGGGTCGAGGCGTCTTTAGAAGACGCAAAGCGGCAATATCGCCCTTGATCAATGGCGTTAAAGCCGCAGATTTTTGCGTTGAATCGCGACATTCTCCCGCCGCCTGATTGCCCGAGCCCCCTGCTTTCCCGTATAGGACGAGGGCAAGCACCGCTATTCCAAGCACAGCCAGCACGGCGAAAGCAGCGATGGATCGTCTGGAAAGAGAAAAGCGCGCAGGCATCGGCATGATCCGTTCGGTGAAAAGAAAGAGCTAGATGATGAGCAATCAGATGTGGGGTGGACGGTTCGAATCGGGACCCGACGCGATCATGGAAGATATCAACGCCTCGATTGAATTCGACAAGGCCTTGTGGCGACAAGATATCGCAGGTTCGCGCGCCCATGTCGCTATGCTCGCCAAACAGGGCATTGTTGAGGCCGCCGACGCTGCAGCCATCGCCAAGGGGCTCGATGCGGTCGAGGCCGAAATCGCCTCCGGCTCATTCACCTTCTCCCGCGCGCTCGAAGACATTCACATGAATGTCGAATCCCGTCTTGCCGAAATCGTTGGCCCCGCTGCAGGCCGCCTCCACACCGCGCGCTCGCGCAATGACCAAGTCGCCACGGATATGCGGCTCTGGGTGCGCGATACGCTTGATGCACTCGACGCGCAAATGGCCGATCTGCAATCCGCCTTAGCCGAAAAGGCGCTGGAATTTGCCGGAGCGGTGATGCCCGGCTTTACGCATTTACAATCCGCCCAGCCCGTCACCTTCGGCCATCATCTCATGGCCTATGTCGAAATGCTGGGTCGCGACCGCGGCCGCATCAAAGATGCCCGCAAGCGCATGAACGAAAACCCGCTCGGTGCCGCAGCGCTTGCCGGAACCTCCTTCCCGATTGACCGGCACATGACAGCAAGCCTCCTCGGCTTTGATCGCCCAACCGCCAATTCGCTCGATAGCGTCTCGGACCGCGATTTCGCGCTGGAAGCCCTCTCCGCCGCTTCCATCTGCGCCATGCATCTCTCGCGTTTTGCGGAGGAAATCGTCATCTGGACAACGCCGCAATTCGGCCTTGTTGCGCTATCGGATAAATTCACCACCGGCTCGTCGATTATGCCGCAAAAGCGCAATCCCGATGCCGCCGAATTGGTACGCGCCAAATCGGGCCGCATCATCGGCTCGCTGACCGCTTTGCTCATCGTCATGAAGGGCCTGCCGCTCACTTACGCCAAAGACATGCAGGAAGATAAAGAAGGCACGTTTGACGCGTTGCAATCGCTTTCGCTCTGTCTCGCCGCCATGTCCGGCATGGTGCGCGATATGGTGCCCGACACCAAAGCCATGAAAAAGGCGGCAGGCTCGGGTTACGCCACCGCGACCGATCTCGCCGATTGGCTCGTCCGCACGCTCAAAATGCCGTTCCGCAATGCTCATCACGTGACGGGGCGCATTGTCGGCTTGGCATCAGCCAAAAAGATCGGCCTCGAGAAATTATCGCTTGAAGAGATGCAATCGGTTGAACCCAAGATCACAGCCGATGTGTTTGCCGTGTTGGGCGTCGACAAATCGGTGAAAAGCCGCACAAGCTTTGGCGGCACAGCACCCGCCAATGTCCGCCGAGAAGCCAAACGCTGGATCACCAAATTGTCGCGCGAAAAGCGATAACGCTGCGCTTTCGCTCAACGCCTAAATAAGGCTATGATCGTGCTTCGGATGGAGACACAAGCTTTGCGCCTGAATGATTTGAAAATTCCGACCCTTGCCTTGATGCTCGCGCTCGCTTTGGCAGGGTGTGGCCGCAAAGGTCCGCTCGAAGCACCGACGACGGCGGTGCCAACAGCGGAGGAGACGAAAAAAGCCGAAGAGAAAGCGGTTGTTTCGCCGATGCCTAAACAACCGGCTGAAACAAAAACGGCGCCTGTGGTTCCGAACAAACCATTCTTCCTCGATTTTATCCTTTAATGGCTCAAGGTTTGTAATGTCTGCATTTTCATATCGCGACCAGTTTCTAAATGTTGAGCAAGTCGATGTCCGCACGATCGCTGCTGCTGTGGAAACGCCGTTCTATTGCTATTCGACAGCCGAGCTTGAACGAAACTACAAAGTCTTCGCAGGTGCTTTTGCAGGTACGGATGCCCTTGTTTGCTACGCGATGAAGGCCAATTCCAATCAGGCCGTTTTGAAAACCTTCGCAGGACTTGGCGCCGGAATGGATGTCGTCTCCGAAGGCGAGCTTCGCCGCGCGCGAGCAGCGGGCGTTCCGGGATCGAAAATCACCTTTTCGGGTGT
>DAIOVR010000073.1:5057-11701 GCA_036758905.1 Beijerinckiaceae bacterium
GATATGCATATCGGCAGTCAGATCACCGATCTGCAGCCCTTTGACGATGCGTTCACTTTATTGAGCGAGTTTGTTGTGCAACTCCGCGCCGATGGACACAATATCGACCATCTCGATTTAGGCGGTGGGCTTGGCGTGCAATATCGCCCTGATAATTCACCACCACCCCATCCGGATGATTATGCAGCGATCATCAAAAAGCGTCTTGGACATTTAAAGACCAAATATGTGTTGGAGCCAGGTCGTCTGCTCGTCGCCAATGCCGGAATCTTGGTCACCAAAATCATCTATGTGAAATCGGGCGAAGGCAAAAATTTTGTCATCGTTGATGCGGCCATGAACGATATTATTCGTCCAACGCTGTATGAAGCCTTTCATGACATCAAACCTGTTCGCGAACCATCGCCTGATCAGGCCCATATCGTAGCCGATATCGTTGGTCCCGTCTGTGAATCAGGCGATTATATCGCGCTTGGTCGGGATATACCCACAGCTGCAGCAGGCGATCTATTGGCGGTGATGTCAGGAGGTGCCTATGGTGCCGTTCAATCCGGTACATATAATTCGCGTCCTTTGATTCCTGAGGTTCTGGTAAAAGAGGCGGGCTTCGCTGTTATTCGTGCGCGTCCAAGCTATGATGAACTGATTGGGCTCGATCGCGTTCCTGACTGGCTATAGGATAAAGAGATCGATTGTGCAGATGGGCAGAAAGGCCGCCGAAATGGCAAAGCCAAACAATGATCGGCCCCATCAAAGCGAGAACGCACAATCGTCTGATCGACTAACCATAAAACTCGTGCGCGCTGGTTTAAACCTGGCGATTGAACGCGCATGGCCGTGGCTTATTTTATCCGTTTCAATCACAGCAAGTTTTTTAGCACTGACCTGGCTTGGATTTTTTATCCTGATGCCGCTCGTCGCAAAAATGGTGAGCGTGTTCCTCTTCTTGTTTGGCCTTCTCATTGCGCTGCTAATGGCCATTCAATCGGCCCGCGCGACTTTGAGCGAAAGCATCAAAAGACTTGATCGCTCTTCGGGCGAACAGCACCAACCCTTTACAACCGTATTTGATCAACCCGCCTCACAAAGCACCGATGCGCTTACACTCGCTCTATGGCAGCAGCATCGTCGCTTAGCGTTAAAAGAAGTTACAAACATTAGCGTAGGCTGGCCGCGCTTGGACCTAAACCAACGCGATCCCTATGGCCTCCGCTTTATTGTCCTACTCCTAGCCTTGGCAGGTTTCTTCGTCGCCTATCCTGAACACGATACCTTGCTTAGTTCGGCTTTCGATTGGCATACGCCTATAGATCAAACCGTAACCGCGCGGCTTGATGTTTGGATCAATCCGCCAAACTACACCCATGCACCGCCTGTTTTATTGGACTTCAAATCAGCAACATCCAAGGACGGCAAACATGTCAAAGTACCTGCGGGTTCGGACTTGGTCATCCGCACATCCGATACAAGCGAACTGCGAGTAGAGGTAACGAGCGGTATCGTTGCTAAACAAGCGTCAACGGAAGCGACGACTGCTGCAGGCAATGAAACGCATTGGACAATTCAATCGGGCGGCACTGTAAAGCTGAGTGCGGGCAGAATGCCTTTGCCGCCTATTGTCATTGAAGCCATTCCGGACCAAGCGCCCACCATTCGCTGGAACGAACCGCCAACCGCGTCGTCTAGTGGCACTTCGCTCTCCTATCATATGAGCGATGATTACGGCGTTCAGAGCGGTGAAGCACGACTGGCAAAACCTCAAGGTGAAAATCGCTATTGGGGTAGCAAGGCGCCTCTCGTTCCACCGCCCCATATCGCGCTCGCACTGCCGCCCGATCTGCATGATGGTAACGGCAAGACATTGATTGAACCATCCGAAAGCCCATGGGCTGGAATAAAACTCGAACTCACACTCTTAGCCAAAGATGATGCAGGACAAGAGGCAAGCACTCCACCGGTTGAAGTTACGCTGCCACAGCGCCTCTTTAGCAACAGCCTTGCCCGCGCGCTTGTGGAACAAAGGCGCATCTTGGCATTGAACCCCAATGCACGACCCCTTGTATCGGAAGCACTCTACGCTTTGATGATTGCGCCTGATCTCTTCATCCCGGAAGCGGGTACCTATCTCGCTTTACGTGACATTTCAAAAACCCTTCAAATCGCAAAAACAGATTCCGATTTAATCGATGTGACAAACGAGCTTTGGTCGATTGCTTTAGCGATTGAGGACCATGAACAGGGTGATGGCAAAAAAGCACTCGACGCCGCGCGTGAAGCCTTAAGAAAAGCGCTCGAGCGCGGCGCATCGCCCGATGAAATCAAGGCGCTTACGGATCGCTTAAAGACGGCGCTTGATGCCTATTTAAAAGGGCTCGCAGCAAAATCCCGCAACACTAAAAATCAAAGCGATAAGGGCAAGTCAGCTAATGGCAAAATGATCCGCCCCGAGGATTTGAAAGCCATGGTGGATCGGATGAATGATCTCGCCAAGAAAGGCGCGCTCGATGACGCCAATCGCATGCTGGAGGCCTTAAATAATATTATCGATCAACTTCAAACCGCCGAGCCGCAAATGGCCGATCCTTCGCAGCGCGAAATGAACCACGCACTGGATGAGCTCGACACCATGATGCGCGATCAACGTAACCTGCGCGACGATACGTTTAAGCAAGGCCGATCCAATCCGAAGGATGGCTCGTCTGAGGATCAAAAGACCTTGTCCGATCGACAGAGCCAATTGAAGCAGCGCCTTGATGCTTTACGTGACGGATTAAAACAAAAAGGCGCGCCCGATCAAAAGGCTTTTGATGAGGCCGATGAAGCCATGAAACAAGCTGAAGGCGCGATCACCGATGGCGACACGCGCGATGCGATTGACGCGCAAGGTCAGGCGATTGATGCGTTGCGGCGCGGCGCGCAAGCGCTCGTCAAAGAATTGCAAGGCAATGAGCCCGGCAAAGGTCAAGCCAAAGGCACACGCGGGCAAGATCAAACGGGTGAAGGCAATGGCTCGGCCAATGATCAAGACCCGTTGGGACGCGCTACAAAAAATTTCGATTCCGGAGACGGTGCGCTTCAACAAGGCGGCAAAGGCGGCAGCCTCGAAAAGCGCAGCCGCGAAGTCTTGGAAGAATTACGCCGCCGCTTAAGCGAGCCTGAACGCGCGCAAGAAGAACGCGACTATCTCCGCAGGCTCTTGGAGCAAAATTAAGTCCCATGCCGCGATGTGATGGACTTCACAGAACGGTTTCGTTACGAGAGAAACATGCTTCGTAAATTGTATGACTGGATTGTCGCCCTATCCGCCCGCCCAAGCGCCCCTTGGGCCTTGGCCGCTGTTGCGTTTGCCGAGAGCTCGTTCTTCATCATTCCGCCGGATGTGATGTTAGCGCCTATGGCACTCGCGCGACCTGAACGCGCCTTTCGCTATGCATTTATTTGCACGCTCGGGTCGGTTGCGGGCGGTATCTTGGGCTACGCCATCGGACATCTTTTATTTGATTCTGTCGGCATGTGGATTTTGGATCTCTATGGGTATGGCGCGAAAGTCGAGGTCGTCAAAGAAGCCTATGCGAAATGGGGCGCAATGCTCATTTTGCTCAAAGGCCTGACACCTATTCCGTTCAAGCTCGTTACCATCGTCTCCGGTGCGCTTGATTATAATTTTCCGCTCTTTGTGATTTTATCTTTCATCACCCGTGGCGCGCGTTTCTTCTTGCTTGCCGGATTGTTAAACCGCTTCGGCGGCCCCATGCGTAACTTCATCGAAAACCGTCTAGGTCTCGTGGTATCAGGCATGGTTGCCTTGTTCGTTTTAGGGCTGATTGTCGCTGCCAAATTGGCTTGAGGATTGTACCGTGTCACTGCATCGCTTGATAACCCCTCGCTCAATGGCTCTGCTGGTCCTGATCGGCTCGCTCTTTGCCATTTTAGGCGCATGGTTTATCGAGCTCGTGCTTGGCATAAAGCCATGCCATCTCTGCCTCATCGGTCGCATGCCGCATTATGCCGGAATAGCGGTCGCGTTACTCGCTGTTTTTATCACGGGCAGACCATCACCATCAAAATCCATAGGCCGCGCTTTACTCGCGTTGCTCACGCTCATTTTTCTCACCGGAACAGCCATCGCTGTCTATCATTCCGGTGTTGAATTCGGCGTCTTCCAGGGTCCCACCGATTGCACGGGCGCGATTGAAAAGCCTGTCGCCATTCAGGATTTTTTAAAGCAGCTTGAAACGGTTAAAGTTGTTCGTTGCGATGAAGTCGCTATGCGCATTTTTGGCCTATCGCTCGCAAGCTGGAACGCGATCATCTCCGCAGGGCTTACGCTCCTCGCCGCCATCGGCATGGCATCCAAGCGCGCTTAAGGCTCGAGCTCGGTATCCCAATAGAGATAATCCAGCCAGCTCTCATGCAAATAATTGGGCGGGAACAACCGACCGTTCTGATGTAGGTCGTAAACCGATGGCGCATAGGGCTTTTGCTGCGGAAACATATTGACCTGACGCGGCAGTTTATCGCCCTTGGAAAGGTTGCAAGGCGAGCAAGCGGCAACGACATTTTCCCATGTCGTCTGCCCGCCCTTTGAGCGCGGGATCACGTGATCAAATGTCAGCTCATCGCGATGGCCGCAATATTGGCACGAGAACTTATCGCGCAAGAACACGTTAAACCGCGTAAACGCCGGATGCCGCGAGGGCGTAATATAGGATTTCAGCGAGACCACAGACGGCAGGCGAAGTTCGGAACTCGGGCTGCGGATCGTCTTATCGTAAAAGGAAACAATGTTTACCCGATCAAGAAACACCGCCTTGATCGTGTCCTGCCAGCTCCATAGCGACAAGGGATAGTAGCTCAACGGCCGATAATCGGCGTTAAGGACCAACGCCGGACACGCCTCCGGCGAAACGGGCGGAGTGACGTGGATCGTCAACGTGCCTGCTCCTCTCCTCTGACAGCGAACGAATCTGTCGATGGAGATAATCTACAGGTGGTGTGTCGGAATTGTGAAGCCCGGAATGTTGCGAGGTGAAAAAAATCGTTTTTTGCGATTTTTATCGGGTCGGGACGGGCACTTCGCCGCGGTAATCATAGAATCCACGGCCGGTTTTACGGCCCAGCCACCCGGCCTCGACATATTTGACGAGCAGTGGGCATGGCCGATATTTGGAGTCGGCCAGACCTTCATGCAGCACCTGCATCACCGAAAGGCAGGTATCGAGGCCAATAAAATCGGCCAATTGCAGCGGACCCATCGGGTGATTGGCACCGAGCCGCATCGCCGTATCGATCGCCTCAACGGAGCCCACCCCCTCGTAAAGCGTATAAATTGCCTCATTGATCATCGGCAATAAAATACGATTGACGATAAAGGCTGGAAAATCCTCGGAGACCGTAACCGTCTTGCCGAGATGGGCGATAAAGCCCTTCGCTGCCTCAAAGGTTTCATCTTCCGTAGCAATGCCGCGGATCAATTCCACGAGCTGCATCTTGGGCACCGGATTCATAAAATGAATACCAATGAACCGATCAGGCCGATCGGTCGCAGCAGCTAGGCGCGTAATCGAAATCGAGGAGGTATTGGACGCCACCATCGTACGCGCGGGCAAAGCCTTGCAAAGCGCAACGAAAATCTTGCGTTTTACATCCTCGTTTTCCGTTGCCGCTTCGATAACAAGATCACAACCGCCAAGATCGGAATACTCGGCGCCCGTTTTGATCAAACCCAATACCGATTGACGCTGCGCTTCGGTCATCGAGGCTTTGGCAACAAGCTTGGCAAGGTTGCCATTAACGGTCGCAAGACCTGCCGACATTCGATCCGCGCTGACATCATGGAGCACTACGGACAGGCCGGCTTGTGCGCAAACTTGCGCAATGCCCGACCCCATCTGACCCGCACCAATAATACCGACCGATTGGATCGTATTCGTCATCGACAAGCCCGCCTCTATTTTAGAATGAATTCGGCTGCTCCTGCATCCACGCTCAGGCTATTAACTCGCCTTTGCAAGCTCATTGTCAAGTTCTGGCAAAGCCGTAAACAAATCAGCCACCAAGCCATAATCGGCGACTTGGAAAATCGGTGCTTCCTCGTCTTTGTTGATGGCAACGATAACCTTTGAATCCTTCATGCCGGCAAGATGTTGGATCGCGCCCGAAATACCGACGGCGATATAGAGTTCCGGCGCCACAACTTTACCCGTCTGTCCGACCTGCCAATCATTCGGTGCATAGCCCGCATCCACAGCCGCACGCGAGGCACCCATGGCTGCATTCAACCGATTAGCAACGGGTTCAATATAGGTCTTGAAGTTTTCCGAATTGGCCATTGCGCGGCCGCCTGAAACAATGATCTTGGCCGATGTTAATTCAGGCCGATCAAGCTTGGCGAGGCTTTCACCCTTAAAGCTCGAAATGCCCGGATTGGCAGCAGCAGACGCCGTCTCAACCGGAGCCGATCCACCTTCCTCCGCAGACGCGAAAGAAGCCGTGCGGATCGTCAGTACTTTAATCCGGTCAGAGGATTGCACCGTCTGCAAAGCGTTGCCTGCATAAATCGGACGTTCGAACGTATCGGCAGAAATCACGCGGATGACGTCAGAAATCTGCATCACATCCAATAGCGCCGCTGCGCGTGGCAT
>DAIOVR010000074.1:0-1228 GCA_036758905.1 Beijerinckiaceae bacterium
GCCGCACGAATTTCAGGTAATGCTGACTCGAAACTCCGTGTTTCCGCCGGAATAATATCGGTTACCGAAACGATGATAAATCCGAACTTTCCGGCAACCACATCGCTAACCGCTCCCTTGGCCAAGCCAAATGCCGCTTCTGCGACAGCGGGATCAAGGATGCGTTGCTTTTCGACAACGCCTAAATCGGTATCGGCCTTTTGAAGCTTTTTCTCGGCAACGATATCATCAAAGCTCGTCCCGGCTTTAATCCGCTCCGATGCTGCTTTTGCGTCTGCCTCAGACGTCAACACCAATTGTTGGACCGCGCGCTTTTCCGGAAATGTGTAGCGTGTTGCAAGGTCTGCATCATATTTAGCCTTCGCATCGGCCTCGGATATCGTGTCAGGCGCGACAAGATCCGACGGCGACAAAGCAATATAGGCGATTTTGCGATATTCAGGGGCGCGGAAGCTCTGCTTGTTTTCTTCAAAGAATTTTCCGAGCGTCGCGTCATCAGGCACCGCCGACGCATCCACCTGATCCTTTCCGATGGTGATAAAGTCGGCGGAACGCTGTTCATTGGTATAAAGGTTCAAAGCATCGCTGATGAGGCCGGGGACCGAAGGCGCTCCCGAAAGCGATTGAATAATCTGTTGGCGGATATCAAGTTTGCGTTGCTCGGCAATAAACCCGGCTTCGGTATATCCTGCCGCTCGCAGCGCTTCATTAAAGCGCGCTTTATCGAATTGACCATTAGGTCCCGTGAAATTTCTATCGGTCAGTAATTTCTTGACGATGGCCTCGTCAGAAATACCCAGTTTCATGCCGCGGGCTTTGTCGTCTAACGCCGCTTCCGAAATCATCCGGCCGAGAACCTGCCGGTCTACGCCAACGGAAAGCGCCTGTTCGGTGGTAATATTACGGCCATAGCGCCGCGACATGGCCTGAAGTTCGTTTTGGAAGGCTGCCCGGAAGGCTTGGCTATCAATCTCAACGGAACCGACATTGGCTACCGTCCGCAGACCATAGCCACGGAAAATGTCGCCAATGCCCCAAAGTGCAAAGCTGAATACCAGAAAGCCAAACATGACCGTAATGACAATACGACCAACGAGACTTTGCCCTGCCTTGCGAAAACCATCCATCATGAGAAGCTATCCAATTCTATCAATTATCCCTTACGAGCCCCATCATAAGGAAGGAGCGCGCCGCCTGCAATTCGATGCTTGGCAAAGCGCGTTTGGCG
>DAIOVR010000074.1:1328-11685 GCA_036758905.1 Beijerinckiaceae bacterium
GGTAAAGACGAAGCCAATAAGGTCAGAATTCTCTATGGCGGCTCGGTTAAACCTTCGAATGCCAAGGAATTAATGTCGGTCGCCAATGTTGATGGCGCCTTGGTGGGCGGTGCGAGCCTCAAGGCTGAGGATTTCTTGGGGATTGCCGCAGCTTATCGCTAAATGATCTGGGGTGGTTAGGATTTTAAGGCTTCCACCCCATATTCCTGCTTTGATCCAGAGCGCGGCCCGTGTTAAAGCCGCGCACGAATTCTTTTCCTGTCGGCCGAAGGCTTATGATTTTATGCAACAAGTATTGATTGTCATTCATCTTCTCATCGTCATTGCCCTTGTAGCTGTGATTTTGCTTCAGCGTTCGGAGCAGGGAGCGCTTAGTGGGCTTGGCGGAGGCGGAAGCGGTGGCCTTGGTGGGTTAATGACCGGACGCGGGCAGGCCAATTTGCTGACCCGTACGACGGCCATCTTAGCCGCGGCATTTTTTGCAACGAGCCTTTTATTGGCCATCATTTCGGGCAATTCCAGCGCGCCAAAATCGGTGATTGATCAGGCTGCTCCGGCCGCCGCTGGCTCGGCGCCTGCTCAGCCTGCTGGCGTTCTCGACCAATTGAAGCAGCTTGAGGGCCAGCCTAAGCCTGCTCAATAACGGTATTCGATAAAATACCTCAGTAAACGCCGGGGGCTATCTTCCGGTGTTTTTTGTTTGTGGGGCTCTTTGCCGTGTTTCGTGTGAATACCGCAACTCAGCCTTTGGCGAATCATTAAAGCGTCCTTAGAAGGAAAACCCCATGGCACGGTATATTTTCATCACCGGTGGCGTGGTGTCTTCTTTGGGCAAAGGGCTTGCGTCGGCGGCTCTGGGTGCTCTCCTTCAGGCCCGAGGTTACTCGGTTCGCCTTCGCAAACTCGACCCCTATTTAAACGTCGATCCGGGTACCATGAGCCCCTATCAGCATGGCGAATGTTTTGTCACCGATGATGGAGCCGAGACGGATCTCGATCTTGGCCACTACGAGCGGTTTACGGGACGCCCCGCAACGAAGCGCGACAACATCACCACCGGTCGCATCTACCAAGACATCATCACCAAAGAGCGCCGCGGCGATTATTTGGGCGGTACCGTGCAGGTCATCCCGCATGTGACCAACCACATCAAAGAATTCGTGCTTGAAGGCAATGAGAGTGTTGATTTCGTGCTTGTCGAAATCGGCGGCACGGTTGGTGATATCGAAGGTCTACCGTTTTTCGAGGCGATCCGCCAATTGGGCAATGATTTGCCGCGCGGCCATGCCGTTTATGTCCATCTTACCCTCTTGCCTTACATTCCGGCTGCGGGTGAGCTTAAAACCAAGCCGACGCAGCATTCGGTCAAAGAGCTGCGCTCCATCGGCATTCAGCCTGATATTCTGCTCTGCCGTTCCGACCGCGAAATTCCGGTTGAAGAACGCCGCAAGCTCGCACTGTTCTGTAATGTGCGCGAGACAGCCGTCATTGAAGCGCGGGACGTCTCATCGATCTATGCTGTTCCCGCAGCCTACCATGCCGCAGGTCTAGATAAAGAAGTGCTTGCAGCCTTTGGCATTGAGCCCGCGCCTAAGCCCAATCTTGCCCGCTGGAAGGGCGTCACGGATCGGATCAATAATCCGGAAGGTGAAGTTACCATTGCCATTGTTGGTAAATATACCGGCATGAAAGACGCCTATAAATCGCTGATCGAGGCGCTTGCCCATGGCGGTATTGCCAACAAAGTGAAGGTCAATCTCGATTGGATTGAATCGGAAGTGTTCGAGCGCGAGGATCCAGCTCCGTTCTTGGAGCATGTCCACGGCATTCTGGTGCCGGGCGGTTTCGGCCAGCGCGGTGCCGAGGGTAAAATCAACGCCGCGCGCTTCGCACGCGAACGCGATGTGCCATATTTCGGCATCTGCTTTGGCATGCAAATGGCGGTGATCGAAGCAGCTCGCAACCTTGCTGGGATAAAGGACGCGAACTCTACCGAATTCGGCCCCTGCAATGAGCCACTTGTCGGATTGATGACCGAGTGGATGCGCGGCAACGAGCTTGAGCAACGCGCGGCTCAAGGCGATCTTGGCGGTACGATGCGGCTTGGTGCTTATGATGCCAAGCTCAACGAGGATAGCCATATCGCCAAGATTTATGGCAATACAAAGGTCTCCGAGCGCCACCGCCACCGCTATGAAGTCAACATGGCGTATCGCGCGAAGTTAGAGGAAAAGGGCCTTGTATTTGCTGGCGTTTCTCCTGACGGACTGCTTCCGGAAACAGTCGAGTTCCCGAACCATCCTTGGTTCATTGGCGTGCAGTATCATCCCGAGTTGAAGTCTCGGCCGTTTGAGCCACATCCTCTGTTTGCAAGCTTTATTGCCGCGGCAGTGGAGCAGGCGCGGTTGGTATAGTCGCGTGCGTCAAGCTGGTATCGACCATCTCGTCCTCGCTGGGCATGATCTTGACGCGATGGGGGCGTTTTATGAGCGTCTCGGGTTCAAGGTCGGAGCGCGAAACAGGCATCCTTGGGGAACTGAGAACCGCATCGTTCTGTTTCCCGGCGCGTTTTTGGAATTAATTACGGTCGGCGAAGGTGCCGAAATTCCAGCTCACGGGGAAGGACGCTTTTCTTTTGGGGCCTTTGTCCGGGATTATCTTGCCATCCAAGAAGGCTTGGCGATGCTGGTGTTGCAATCGCAGGATGCGAAGGCCGATAAAGCGGCGTTCGATAAAGCGGGTATTGGCGGGTTCGAGCCCTTTTTCTTCGAGCGCAAAGGTGTCCGACCCGATGGCACGCCTGTCGAGGTGTCATTCACATTGGCTTTTGCAAGGGATGCGCTTGCCAAGGAATGCGGTTTCTTCGTGTGTCAGCAGCATCGGCCGGAGAATTTTTGGAATCCGATCGCTCAACAGCATCCGAATGGTGCCTCGGCGTTAGCTGGCGTTTGTATGGTCGCGGACGAGCCCTCCGACCATGCCGAATTTTTGCGCGCCTTCACAGGCATTGATGAATTTTCGGCAACTTCGGCGGGGCTTCGGTTCGAGACGCCGCGCGGTGAGATTGACGTGCTTTCCGACACGGCTTTTGCCTTCGATTATCGGCAGGTCACTTCGGGCAATAAGCCCCGTTTGGCCGCATTTACGGTCGCTGTTCCCGATATTGACGGTTTAAAAGCCCGGTTGAACGGTGAAAGGATCGCCTTTCAGTCTTATAAAAATAGCGTTGTGATTGCTGCACCCGATGCTTTCGGGATAATTATTCGTTTCATCAAGCGCTGACTCGCCAGAATCTCTCCGTCGCGCTATAGGGCAGGCCATGACACACTCCGTTCCCCAAAATGCTGTCGTTACCGCGGGCAATGTTTCATTCGGTCAAAAGCTTCCTTTTGCTTTGATCGCTGGTCCTTGCCAGATGGAAAGCCGAGCCCATGCCTTTGAAATGGCGACGGCTTTGAAGGAAATCACGTCCAAACTCGGCATCCCTTTCGTCTTTAAGGCTTCTTTTGATAAGGCAAATCGTACGTCTGCTAACGCCGAGAGGGGCATAGGTCTATCGAAGGCGTTGGAGATTTTCGCTGAAATCAAGGCGACGCTCGGTATCCCCGTCATTACCGATATCCACGACGCTTCCCAGTGTAAGCCGGTGGCTGAAGTTGTCGATATTCTACAAATTCCTGCCTTTTTGTGCCGACAGACTGATCTTTTGGTTGCCGCCGCAGAAACGGGCCGCGTGATCAATGTCAAAAAGGGCCAGTTTTTAGCACCCTGGGATATGAAAAACGTTGCTGCAAAAATCACCGGTGCAGGCAATCCGAATGTGCTGGTATGCGAGCGTGGCGCGTCATTTGGTTACAACACACTCGTTTCCGATATGCGCTCTTTGCCCATTATGGCCCGCGATACAGGCGCGCCGGTTATTTTTGACGCTACGCATTCCGTTCAACAGCCTGGCGGGCAGGGTGGCTCTTCGGGTGGTCAGCGGGAGTTTGTTCCCGTTTTAGCGCGCGCAGCGGTTTCGATCGGCGTGGCGGGTGTCTTTATCGAATCGCACGAGGCGCCGGATCGCGCGCCATCGGACGGGCCGAACATGGTACCGCTGCAACAGATGGAAGCTCTGCTATCCGACCTTAAAGCTTTCGATTCACTGGCCAAATCGCGGCCGGTGTCCATTTGATGTAGGTGCCGCGCCAATGTCACCCTTCTGTCACCAATACTTGGTAATTGCGTTTTTATGACCGATGTACAGTTTTCATATTCCGACGATACCCAGCCGCTTCTAACGCGGAAGGCTATCCAGTTGATCGAAAAAGCAACCGGGCAGCCTTTGTTGCATGGGCTTTACCTCGAAAACCAAAAGAACCCTGTCCCGGGTGAAAGCTTCTGGCAGGCCTCAGTTCGCCAATTGCAAGTGGTGCCGACCTTTAAGGCCGATGATCTCAAGAATATCCCGGCAACGGGTCCGGTCGTTATCGTCGCCAATCACCCTTATGGCGTTTTGGACGGTCTTGTCATGTGCTGGCTGATCGAGAAAGTCCGTAAGGATTTCTTGGTTTTAACGCATTCAGTGCTGCTGCGTGCGCCGGAAGCGCGGACCAATCTTTTGCCGGTTGATTTTACGGGCACAAAGGAAGCGTTTCAGACCAATCTGGATTCGCGCGAGGCGGCTCGCAAGCATTTGGCCAATGGCGGCTGCATCGTTGTGTTCCCGGCGGGTGCGGTTTCTACCGCGCCGGATAAATTGGGACGCAAGCCTGCGATTGATTGGCCATGGCAACCTTTCACGGCGCAATTGATCCAGCGCTCGAAGGCCACCGTGGTTCCGATCTTTTTCTCGGGTCAAAACAGCCGTTTGTTCCAAATTGCTAGCCATATCAGTCCTGTTTTGCGCTTATCGCTGATTTTCAAAGAAGTTCATGATCGCATTGGCACCGAATTGCCTTTGGTGATTGGTGCGCCAATCTCGCCAGATGAACTGGCCGAATGTGGTGATCGCCAGGCGCTTCTTAACTTCTTGCGCGATAAAACCTACGCGCTCGAGCAACTGCTTGAATTCGATACAACCAATGTTGTGGCCTTCGGAAAGCGCAAATCAGGCGCTCCGGTGGTACAAAAGATGAAGCGCTTCATCCATAAGCTTGAAACGCGGCGTGCCATGCGTGAAAGGCTTCGTAAATCAGCTTAATATGCTGACCAGCTACCCTTTGTGCGTTGCAATATTCGACAAAAGTATTATGAGGGGCGCAAGCATGTGCCCCTTTTTTATTGCCCCTATAGTGTCGGAGATGACCTGTGACTGAGATTATCGATATTCATGCCCGCCAAATCCTTGATAGCCGTGGCAATCCAACCGTTGAAGTCGATGTAACGCTTGCGGACGGCTCGATGGGTCGGGCTGCTGTTCCATCGGGTGCCTCAACAGGCGCGCATGAGGCCGTCGAACTTCGGGATGGCAACAAGAAGATCTATCTCGGCAAAGGCGTTTTAAAAGCCGTTACTGCTGTGAATGACGAATTGTCGGATGCAATTTGTGGCATGGATGCCGAGGATCAGGTCGGCATTGATAACGCCATGATCGAAATTGATGGCACACCAAACAAAGCCCGTCTCGGCGCCAATGCGATCCTCGGCGTTTCGCTCGCGGTTGCCAAAGCGGCTGCCGATGCAGCGGCCCTTCCGCTCTATCGTTATGTTGGTGGCACCTCGGCGCGCACTTTGCCCGTTCCGATGATGAACATCGTCAATGGCGGCGCGCATGCGGATAATCCGATCGATTTCCAGGAATTCATGATCATGCCCATCGGCGCTCCAACCTTCGCAGAAGGTTTGCGGATGGGCGCAGAAATCTTCCACACGCTGAAAGGCGCTTTGAAGACGGCTGGTCATAATACGAATGTCGGCGATGAAGGCGGTTTTGCTCCCAATCTGCCCTCAGCCGAAGCCGCTCTCGATTTCGTGATGCAGGCGATCGATACGGCTGGATTTAAGGCAGGCAAGGATATCTATCTTGCGATGGATTGCGCCGCGACCGAGTTTTTCAAAAATGGCGCCTATCACTATGAAGGCGAGGGTAAGGTACGCTCCATCCAGGAGCAGGCCGAATATCTCGCCAAGCTAGCCTCCACCTATCCGATTGTCTCGATTGAAGACGGTCTTTCGGAAGATGATTGGGAAGGCTGGAAGCTTGTTACCGATCTGATCGGCTCCAAGTGCCAGCTCGTGGGCGATGATCTGTTCGTGACCAATGTCACGCGCCTCTCGCAAGGCATCAGCAAGGGTGTTGCAAACTCCATTCTCGTGAAGGTCAACCAGATCGGCTCGCTTACTGAAACGCTAGCCGCCGTCGATATGGCGCATCGGGCTGGCTATACATCCGTCATGTCGCACCGCTCGGGTGAGACGGAAGACTCAACGATCGCGGATTTGGCGGTTGCTACCAATTGCGGTCAAATCAAAACGGGCTCGCTCGCCCGCTCGGACCGTACGGCAAAGTACAACCAATTGCTCCGTATTGAAGAGGAATTGGGCTCAACGGCCATTTATGCAGGCCGTAACGCGATTAAGGGCTTAATATAATCGCGTAAAAACCCTGTCACTTGTGACAGATATGGGGCTATTCCGACCCCGTTCGTGAAAATAGTTTCTAATTTTTTAGGATCTGTTTACGAACGGGGGGTAACCCTCGTGTCATGGTTATTAAACGTCGATTCCGCGGTATCGCGCTCCCTTTCATGCTCTACCTCGTATCCGGGGTAGCAGCCGTCTTCTTTATTAACGAAGCCGGTAATGGCAGTCGCGGTATTGAAACCCGCAATAGTCTCCTTTCAGAAATTGCCCGCCTTTCCACGGAACTCTCCAAGGTTACGGCCGAACGTTTGGCACTTGAGCGGCGCAATGCGTTGGTTGGCATATTCCATATTGATGCGGAATTTTTAGAAGAGCGGGCTCGTATTGTTTTGAACCGAGGCAACCGTAATGATGTTGTTATCATGACCGTCGACTAAAGGTTGAAGTTCGTCAAAATGGTCAAAAATTTGATGAACCTATTATAAGTTCTTTCTTATAAGTGTATGAGATATATAAATAATAGCTTTCGTTTTTTGTGTAAAAATCATAATTTGCCCTCTCGCCAAATAG
This sequence comes from Beijerinckiaceae bacterium, assembly GCA_036758905.1. GTDB lineage: Bacteria > Pseudomonadota > Alphaproteobacteria > Rhizobiales > Beijerinckiaceae > CAIUPE01. The sequence goes on from DAIOVR010000074.1 coordinate 8,466, forward strand.
GCGAGGGTCGGTTATGCTTAAGGCCATAAGAAAAAACGGAGGTCGCCATGGCTTTGGCCACTCGTAAATCCACCGCTGGAAACAAAGCTGCTTCATCAGCACGCCCAACAGCGGCCCGCTCCACGCTTCGTAAAAATTCAACGCCCTCCGAGTTCACTCGGGATGAGGACGTGAAAGCCTATCGCGAAATGCTGCTGATCCGCCGCTTTGAAGAAAAAGCAGGGCAGATGTACGGCATGGGTTTGATCGGCGGGTTCTGCCACCTTTATATCGGCCAAGAAGCGGTCGTTGTCGGCATGGAAATGGCGCAGAAGGATGGCGATCAGGTTATTACCGGATACCGTGATCACGGTCACATGTTGGCCTGCGGTATGGATGCAAAGGGCGTGATGGCCGAGCTGACAGGCCGTCGTGGCGGTTTGTCGAAAGGCAAGGGCGGCTCGATGCATATGTTCAGCGTCGAGAAGCATTTTTACGGCGGCCACGGCATTGTTGGCGCGCAGGTCTCACTCGGTACTGGCTTGGCTTTTGCCAATCATTATCGGAACAATGGCCAGGTTTCGATTGCCTATTTTGGCGATGGTGCGGCCAATCAGGGCCAAGTTTATGAAAGCTTCAACATGGCGGAGCTGTGGAAGCTACCTGTCGTGTATGTGATCGAAAACAATCGTTACGCGATGGGCACAGCGGTTAGCCGTGCATCCGCTCAAACAGATTTCTCGAAGCGCGGGATCTCGTTCAATATTCCGGGCGAGCAGGTTGATGGCATGGATGTTCGTGCCGTTCGCGATGCGGCCGAGCGCGCCATTCAATGGTGCCGCGACGGTAAGGGGCCTTACATACTCGAAATGCAGACCTATCGGTATCGTGGGCACTCAATGTCGGATCCCGCGAAGTATCGTTCGAAAGACGAAGTTCAAAAAATGCGCGAAGAACACGACCCGATTGAACAGGTTCGTTCGCGCCTTCTCGGCGCATGGAAGCTGACGGAAGACGATCTTAAAGCCGTGGACGCGGAAGTGCGCGAAATCGTTAATGATGCCGCTGAATTTGCAACGCATGACCCAGAGCCCGATCCATCGGAACTCTGGACGGATATTTTGAAATAATCCCGCTTTAACGCAGCCTAAGGTTAGCGCGCCATGTCGATTGATATTTTAATGCCCGCCCTTTCTCCAACAATGGAAAAGGGAAATCTTGCTAAATGGCTTAAGAATGAAGGTGATCGGATCAAGTCCGGCGATATTCTGGCTGAAATCGAAACCGATAAGGCAACGATGGAAGTGGAAGCCGTTGATGAAGGTATATTGGCCAAGATCCTCGTTCCCGCAGGCTCACAAGATGTGCCAGTCAATCAGGTGATCGCGGTTATTGCAGCGGAAGGTGAAACCGTATCGAGTGCGCCAAAATCCGCACCGCCGGCTCCTGCGCCCGTTGCATCGCCTGCCATTGCGGCATCTGTTGTTGCACCTGTTGTATCCGTAGCGGCTCATGATGCCTCAACAGAAGTTCCCGCCGGAACTGAAATGGTTCAAATCACCATGCGCGAAGCGCTCCGTGATGCCATGGCTGAAGAAATGCGGTTGAATGGCGATGTCTTTGTGATCGGCGAAGAAGTCGCCGAATATCAAGGCGCCTATAAAATCACCCAAGGCTTGCTGCAGGAATTCGGCCCGAAACGTGTCGTGGATACCCCGATTACCGAGCATGGCTTTGCGGGTATGGCGGTTGGTGCGGCGCTAACGGGTTTGCGTCCCGTTGTTGAGTTCATGACGTTTAACTTCGCCATGCAAGCCATTGACCATATTATCAATTCGGCTGCCAAGACGCTCTATATGTCGGGTGGCCAGATGGGCTGTCCCATCGTGTTCCGCGGTCCAAATGGTGCGGCGGCGCGCGTTGGTGCCCAGCACAGCCAAGACTATACGGCTTGGTATTCCCAAGTGCCGGGTTTGTTGGTGGTTTCTCCCTCCAATGCGGCTGATGCCAAAGGCCTATTAAAGGCAGCTATCCGTAATCCAAATCCGGTCGTGTTTTTGGAAAACGAAATTCTCTACGGTCAGACGGGTTCTGTTCCAAAGATGGATGATTTCATCGTTCCAATCGGCAAGGCTCGCATTGCACGTTCGGGTAAAGACGTCACCATCGTATCGTTCTCGATTGGCATGACCTACGCGCTTAAAGCCGCTGATGAATTAGCGTCCCAAGGCATTGAGGCGGAAGTCATCGATTTACGCACCATCCGACCTATGGATATCGAAACCGTGCTCGCCTCGGTTCAAAAGACGGGCCGTTGCGTGACTGTAGAGGAAGGCTGGCCGCAATCGGGAGTTGGCTCCGAGATTTCTGCGCAAATCATGGAACGCGCTTTCGATTATCTCGATGCGCCCGTTAAGCGCATCACGGGTAAAGATGTTCCGATGCCTTATGCGGCTAACCTCGAAAAGCTCGCTCTACCCAATGTGGCTGAAGTTGTAGAGGCGGTTAAATCCGTCTGCTACCGTTAAGCGGGAGGCAAGAATGGCTGCTGAAATTCTTATGCCTGCGCTTTCTCCAACGATGGAGAAAGGCAATCTTGCTAAATGGCTCAAAAAAGAAGGTGACCGGATTAAATCCGGTGACATTTTGGCTGAGATCGAAACCGATAAAGCGACAATGGAAGTCGAAGCGGTTGATGAAGGTATTTTGGCGAAAATTTTGGTTGCTGGGGGCACGCAAGATGTTGCCGTCAATCAAGTCATTGCCTTGATCGCTTCCGATGGTGAGGATGTGTCAAAGGTCGCGTCTGGTGGTGCGTCATCAGCATCAGCACCAGCGCCAAAACCATCGGTTTCCGCTGCGCCGTCCGCTGTTGCTGCTCCGACACCAACTGTATCGGTGGCTACAGCTCCGCAATCATCGGGTGCAAAACTTTTTGCCTCGCCGCTTGCGAAGCGTATGGCAAAAGAAGCTGGGATTGATCTTACATCTATCGCTGGTTCGGGCCCCCATGGTCGTATTGTCGAGCGCGATGTGAAGGCTGCCCTTTCAGGTGGTACCGCAAAGCGGGCTGCGACTGCTGCACAGCCGAGCTCTGCTGCACCGGCCATGGCAAGTGGCATGTCGGATGAGACGGTCAAGAAGCTTTTCGAACCCGGCAGCTTCGAAGAACTACCACACGATTCCATGCGCAAAACGATTGCGCGTCGCTTGCTGGAAGCCAAGCAAACGATCCCGCATT
>DAIOVR010000075.1:0-11639 GCA_036758905.1 Beijerinckiaceae bacterium
TCTTTTTATTGCTCGCCGTTTTTGTAGGCTGGCGCCTTTACAGCGTGCTTGGAACACGGCCCGGTCGTGATGATCAGGCGCCTACGTCAAATTTGGCATCCGTTGCTAAACTCGTTTCGCCCGTCCCATCGCGCGATGCAGCTTCCGAGCCTGTTGTTGAAGATGCTCCAGAAGCGGATCCCGCACGGTGGAAAGGCATTGCTGAACTTGGAACGCCCTTGGCCGATTCACTCGATGCGCTTGTGGCCGCCGATCGTAGTTTTGACGCAAAGCAATTTATTACCGGTGCGCGCGGTGCCTATGAAGCCATTGTCGTGGCTTTCGCATCCGGGGATCGCAACACCTTGCGCGAACTCCTGTCGCGTGACGTCTTCGAGAGTTTTGTCGCTGCAATCGCTGATCGTGAAAAGCGCGGCGAAACGGTTGAAACAACCTTTGTCGGCATTGAAAAAGCCGAGTTGCATCACGTGCAATTGCGCGGAAATGCGGCTCAGATAACGGTACAATTTCTTTCAAAACTGATCACTGCAACGCGCGATGCCGCAGGTGTCATTACCGATGGTGCGGCCGATAAAGTTGTCGATGTCACAGACATCTGGACCTTTGCCCGCGAACTCACTAGCCGTGATCCCGTGTGGAAATTGATCGCCACAGAGGCTGCTCATTGAGTTGAACCCATGCTGCCTGAGCTGATCGACGCCGATCTTAAACCCATTCCCTTTTCGGCGATCGATCATTGGCTGGCAGATGATCTGCAAGATGCCTTTTTTAGTTTCTTAAAAACCGCAAAAGCAGAACTTGCCCAAACGCCTCATTTGCGGCCAACCCGGCGGCAAGAGGCGCGTTTGGTGCCTCTTTTTGCTAAAGCCCTCGAATATGCTTCAAAAAAGGCTGATCCACGGGCTTTTTTTGAAACCTATTTTGAGCCCTATAAAGTTGAGCCTCATAAAGGCCGCGGCTTTTTAACGGGATATTACGAGCCCGAAATTTCAGGCTCTCTTGAAAAAACCGCCGAATTTTCAATTCCTGTTCTCGCTCGACCGATTGATCTTGTTACCTTCCCGCAAGATGAGCCATCACCGCTTGAGCCTTATTCCGCTGCTCGACGGACAAAAGATGGATTTGAGCCCTTTTTTGATCGCGCCGCGATTTGGGATGGCGCGCTCGATGGTCAGGGTCTTGAGCTTCTTTATTTGCCCGACAAGGTTGAGTTGTTTTTCGCCCATATTCAGGGCTCGGCACGTGTTCGCCTGCCGGATGGAAAAATCTGTCGTCTCACTTATGCGGGTCGAAATGGCCACCCCTATACGACAATCGCCAAAGTGATTGTCGCAGAAGGTCATATGGCGCTAAGCGATGTTCATTTGGAATCGCTGAAAGCATGGCTGCGCGCCAACCCCGTTCACGCCGAACGTCTGATGCGATTAAACCAGTCCTATATCTTTTTCTCGCGCTCGGATGATTTGCCCGAGACCGAAGGCCCCATCGGTGCCGCTTCGACAAGTTTGGACGCTGGACGCTCCGTCGCGGTCGATCGGCGGCAATGGAGCTATGGATTACCCTTTTTCATTTCCGCCGAATTGCCCGATGGGCATGGACAAACCGTACCTTTCTCGCGTTTGATGATCGCGCAAGATACGGGATCAGCCATACTGGGTGCTGCACGGGCCGATCTCTTTATGGGATCGGGCGAGGCGGCAGGGCGCCAGGCGGGGTTGATCCGTCATCCTGGCGATTTTATCGTTTTGTTGCCTCGGAGCTGAAGAGAAATGTCGAGCGGGCGGCGAAAAAGGACGTTAACCTCAGACGAAGTATCGCTTTGGTCTCACGTCACACGCCATATCGAACCGATTCGGTCGAAAACGCCCAAAACTGAAGCGCCGATTACAGCATCTGATCCCATACCCGATGTAAAAGTCCCGCCGCCGCCGCCAAAATTTGTCAAACCGCCAAAAGCGGAAGCGCTAGCGCCTAAACCGACCGCGAAACTTCCACCACCCGCCATCCCGCCGCTGGCTCCGCTAGAAAGGCGCTTACGGCAACGCCTCTCGCGAGGTGCGCAACCGATTGATTCGGTGATCGATCTGCACGGTAAACGGCAAGACGAAGCGCATGAGGCACTACGCCGCTTTATCATCGGTGCGCATGCTATGGGCTATGCGGTTATTCTGGTCGTCACCGGAAAGGGCGCGTCGGGCCCCAATGATCAGGGGTTGTTAGAAGAGCGCGGCGTTTTGCGGCGCACCGTCCCGCATTGGCTCCGAATGCCGGATATGCGTCCCTATGTCATCGGATTTGAGCCTGCAGCCCAACATCACGGCGGATCCGGCGCGCTTTATGTGCGCATTAGACGCAAACGAGGCGGCGGCGCGGCATGACCCCCTTCGGCGCCCGCTTACGGCAATTGCGCGAAGACCGCGGTATCCGTTTGAAAGACATGGCGGAAGAACTAGGCGTGTCCGCCACCTATCTTTCTGCTCTCGAACATGGCCGACGCTCCAAACCCAATTGGAGTTTCATTCAGCGCGTCATTCATTATTTCAACATCATCTGGGACGAGGCGGACGAGTTACAGCGTCTAGCCGATGTCTCGAACCCCAAAATTACGGTTGAGACAGCGGGCCTTCCGCCGAAAGCAACCGAGCTTGCCAATCGGCTTGCGCGCGACATCGCCACCCTCACCGAGGCCGATCTCGATGCGCTGCTTGAGACGCTGGACTCTGCCCGCAAACGGTCCCGCACTTGACGGCAGCCTCGCCCACTGCCAAACGGGCGCGCGTTTCTAATTGAGAGAAAGTAGTTAAATGGCCAATCAATCCCATGATGTTTTAGGCATCGGCAACGCCATCGTCGATGTGTTGGCCCATACAGAAGATGATTTCCTCATCGCCAATCAGCTCAATAAAGGCTCGATGCGGCTGATCGACGAGCCCGAGGCCGAGCGGCTTTATGGCGCGATGGGCCCTGCCACGATTATTTCCGGCGGTTCAGCCGCCAACACCACGGTCGGCATCGCTTCGCTTGGTGGCAAGGCCGCCTTTATCGGCAAAATTCGCCAGGACGCGGTGGGCGATGTGTTTGCGCATGATATCCGCGCCATCGGCGTGCGCTTTGATACGCCGCGTTCGGTGGATGGCCCGGCCACGGCGCGCAGCTTTATTCTCGTCACGCCTGACGGCGAGCGCACGATGAATACCTATCTCGGTGCCTGCCAATTGCTGAACCCCGACGATATTGACGAGGCCATCGTTGAAGCCTCCTCGATTACCTATCTCGAAGGCTATCTCTGGGATCCACCGGATGCGAAAGAAGCCTTTCGGAAAGCGGCAGGCATCGCCCATCGCGCGGGCAATAAAGTGTCCATCACTTTATCCGACAGCTTCTGCGTCGATCGCTACCGCGACGAATTCCGCGAATTGCTGCGCGATAAAACCATCGACATTCTGTTTGCCAATGAGCACGAGCTCAAAAGCCTCTATGCGACGTCGGATTTCGACAGTGCGTTGGCGGCTTTGCGGCAAGAAGGCACGCTCGGTGTCGTCACCCGTTCCGAGCACGGCTCATTGGTTGTGACGCGTGAGGAAACAAAGGCCGTCAGCGCTTTCCCGATTGAAACGCTGGTTGATACGACCGGTGCGGGCGATCTGTTTGCCGCAGGTTTCTTATTGGGATTAGCGCGCGGCATTTCGCATGAAGATTGCGCGCGCATGGGTGCATTGGCAGCAGCCGAAGTCATTCAGCATTTGGGCGCTCGGCCGCAAACCAGCCTCAAAGAACTCGCTTTGCAAAACGGGCTTACAATTTCCTGAGCGCCACTTCGGTGATGCTGTGATGCCCGCCTTTGGTCAAAATAAGGTCGGCGCGGGGACGCGTCGGCTCGATATTTTCACGCAAATTGGTGAGGTTGATCCGTTGCCAAATATCGCGTGCCATCGCCTCGGCATCGCTATCGCTTAGCTCGGAATATTTGCGGAAGAAGCTGCGCGGGTCTCTGAAAGCGGTATCGCGCAATCGCATGAAGCGGTTAACATACCAACGCTCAAGATCATCTTCGGGCGCATCGAGATAGATCGAAAAATCAAAAAAGTCGGAGACGAACGGAATAGGCTTGGATGATTTGGGCAGCCGATTTGGCAACAGCACATTCAGCCCTTCAACGATCAAAATATCCGGCCGATCAACCGTGATCTTTTCACCCTTAACCACATCATAAACCAGATGCGAATAAACGGGCGCTTCAACATGGTGCTTGCCCGCTTTGATATCCGATAAAAACCGGATCAAGGCCGTACCATCATAGCTTTCCGGAAAGCCTTTGCGCTCCATTAAGCCCTCAGCTTCAAGCTCGGCATTGGGCAGCAGAAATCCGTCGGTTGTTACCAACTCCACCTTCGGCGTATTGGGCCAACGGGAGAGCAGAGCCTTCAAAACGCGCGCCGTTGTTGATTTTCCTGCGCTCACCGAGCCCGCAAGGCCAATAACATAGGGCACCTTGCCATCTTCGGCCATCAAGAAGCGCTGCGTGGCTTTAAACAGACCCTGCGTTGCCGCCACATAAAGCGAAAGCAAACGTGTGAGCGGGAGATAAATCGCAACCACTTCGTCGAGTGAAATCGGGTCGCTTAAGGATTGCAGTTTTTGCAAATCATCGGCCGTTAAGGTCATCGGCGTATCAGCACGCAATTCCGCCCATTCCTGACGCGAAAAAACACGATAGGGCGATAAAGCCTCAGCCAGCGCATCGGCTTCCGCTTCATAGCTGAGATAATCGCCAATGCCGCTCATCTGCGATAGGTCCGAAATCAGGCTTGTGGCCGGGCAGCTTTTTCAGCCAAGCCCGTTTGCGCGGTGCGCCGTTTAAGTTCCGCCATTACCTCATCAAGCGGAATATTCGCCGCTTTGAGCACGACAAGCAGATGATAAAAAACATCTGCGCTTTCAGCAATTAAATGCTCACGATCACCTGTCACCGCGGCAATCACGGCCTCAACCGCTTCCTCGCCGAGTTTTTTAGCTGAAACCGACATTCCGCGCGCGATGAGCTTTGCGGTGTAGGATTCATCGGGCGAGGCGTTAGCCCGTTCAGCCACAATGCGTTCGAGATCGCTCAGCGAAAAATCAGCCATTTAATCGATCCTTACGGGCAAGCCATTGGCGCGAAGCTTTTCTTTCGCTTCACGGATCGTGTGTTCACCAAAATGGAAAATCGAGGCAGCCAAAACAGCGCTCGCATGGCCGTCGCGGATCCCTTCCACCATATGGTCGAGCGAGCCGACCCCGCCGGACGCAATCACCGGAATGGATACAGCATCGGCAATCGCGCGCGTCAGCGCGATGTCATAGCCGATTTTGGTACCGTCGCGGTCCATTGACGTCAGGAGGATTTCGCCCGCACCCAAAGCGGTCACTTCTTGCGCATATTGGACGGCATCAATGCCTGTTGGCTTGCGGCCCCCATGGGTGAATATCTCCCACCGATCGGGAGCGCCGCTCTTCGAAACCTTCTTGGCATCGACCGCCACCACAATACATTGCGTGCCGAATTTTTCCGCTGCGCGGCGCACAAAATCGCGATCATTCACCGCTGCCGTCATAATCGAAACCTTATCCGCGCCTGCGAGGAGTAGATTACGGATATCTTCGATTGTCCGCACGCCGCCACCAACTGTGAGTGGCATAAAGCACGCCTCGGCGGTGCGGCTCACCACATCCATCAGCGTGCCGCGGTTTTCATGGCTGGCAGTAATGTCCAAAAAGCAAAGCTCGTCGGCGCCTGCTGCATCATAGGCAATGGCTGATTCAACCGGATCGCCTGCATCGCGCAAATCGACAAATTGCACGCCTTTAACAACGCGCCCGTCTTTCACATCAAGGCATGGAATAACCCTGACCTTAAGCATGGGTGTTCCCCTTGCTGGTACGGATCAAGGCTAACGCTTCTGTTGGATCAAGCCTGCCATCATAAAGCGCGCGGCCGCTGATCGCGCCTTCAAGCACGGCACAATCCGGTTGCGTCAACCGTTGAATATCCTCAATCGAAGCCAGTCCGCCCGAGGCAATAACAGGGATCGTCAGCGCATTCGCCAAAGCAAGCGTTGATTCAATATTGAGGCCTTTTAACAGACCATCCCGCGAAATATCCGTGTAAATAATGGCTGCAACACCCGCATCCTGAAAACGCAGGCCCAATTCTTCAGCCGACATTTCCGAAAGGCTCGCCCACCCGTCGACCGCAACACGGCCATCGCGCGCGTCAATGCCAACGGCGACTTGACCCGGAAACCGACGCGCTGCCTCGCGCACGAATGATGGGTCTTTAACCGCCGCCGTGCCAATAATCACGCGGCGAATACCCGCTTCCAACCAGCCTTCAACGGTGCGGATATCGCGGATGCCGCCACCCAACTGAATAGGCAGCTTGATCCGCTTCACAATCGCGCGGACGGCTTCGGCATTCACAGGCTTGCCGGCAAACGCACCGTCGAGATCAACAATATGCAACCATTCGAACCCTTGCGCTTCAAAGCTCGCGGCTTGATCGGCAGGGTGATCGCTAAACACGGTGGCTTGCGCCATATCGCCTTGAATGAGACGGACGCAACGGCCTTCTTTGAGATCGATGGCAGGAAACAAAATCACGGACGCCACCTCAGAAAATTGGCAATCAAAGCAAGGCCGAGTTTTTGACTTTTCTCGGGATGAAATTGGGTACCCGCTACAGTGCCTTTGGCCACCAAAGCGGTGATTTTCCCGCCATAATTGGTTGTTGCAACGACCGTGTTAGGCGTAGAGGGTTGCAAATGGAAGGAATGGACAAAATAGGCATGCCAGCCATCAGCGCCCGTTGGAATTCCGGCCAATAGAGCATGCTCTTGGCCTTGGTCCAGCGTATTCCAGCCCATATGCGGGATTTTAAGGGCGCGATCGTCCGGCACAATTTCAACGACATCGCCACCGATCCAGCCGAGACCTGGGGTGGTTAAATGCTCAAGTCCGCGATCGGCGAGCAATTGCATACCGACGCAAATCCCTAAAAATGGCCGCCCTTTGCCATGGACAGCTTCGGTCATAGCCTCGACCATCCCGGGCACCGCGTCCAATCCCCGACGACAATCAGCATAGGCACCAACACCGGGCAGCACGATGCGGTCCGCCGCGCGAACAAGCTCTGGGTCCGACGTGACGATAATATCCCCGCCAATGCCTGATTCAGAGGCCGCGCGTTCAAAGGCTTTATGGGCCGAGTGGAGATTACCCGAGCCGTAATCGATAATGGCAACGCTCATCAATAAGATCCCTGTTCGGGAAATAGGCCAATCACGCCATAGCTCCGTGGGGTCTGCTGAGGCACGATGATCGATGCTTCTGCAGGCCTATTGGCGGCCATACGTTCGAAAAAGCGATATTCCGCGTCTTCTCTCGTGTCTGCTTGCACAACATCGCTCAATTCAAAACCGCGCCGCTCTAAAGCCAAACAAAACCAATGGCGTGCTTCTAAACCGACAAACAGCATTTCCAAAAGGCCAGCCGCAGCAAGGGCGGCGGATGATACACCCAATCGGTGGCTCAGCAGAAGGAGTGCGACATCAAACGCCATCACTGCCAGCGCCCAACGCCATACGCGATGCCAAAGGAGCCAGAGCACAGGAAACAAAAACCCACCCCATGAAAACCCGTCGCGAACAAAGCGCGCCCGCTCAAGCCGGCCATCGTTTGTGCCGGTTTGCAGTTTAGGTAGATAGACAGAAAAGAGCGCCATCATGCGGTCCCGTTCAAATCAGTGCACCAGCGAAAAAGCCTAGAGAGAGCCTTTGGTTGACGGCACCCGGCCTTCTTCGCGCGGATCAATGGCAACAGCGCTGCGTAAGGCGCGGGCGAGCCCCTTAAAGCAGCTTTCGGCTATGTGATGCGCGTTATCACCATAGAGTGTTTCGACATGAAGCGTAACACCGGCATTGATGGCAAAGGCCTGGAACCATTCGCGCACGAGTTCGGTATCAAACTCACCAATCTTTTCGCGCGCAAATTCCGTTTTGAAAACAAGAAACGGGCGTCCAGAAACGTCAACCGCAACGCGGCTTAAGGTCTCGTCCATCGGCAGATAGGAATGCGCATAGCGTGTAATGCCCTTTTTATCGCCAAGCGCCTGCTTGAAGGCTTGGCCGAGCGCAATGCCGATATCTTCAACCGAGTGATGCTGATCAATCTCCAGATCGCCTTTGCAGGTGACCGAGATATCAAACAGGGCATGGCGGGCCAAAAGCGTCAGCATATGATCCAGAAAACCAACACCGCTGGCGATCTTGGCTTCACCCGTTCCATCGAGCGCGACACTCACCGCAATATCGGTTTCACCGGTCTTCCGTTTGGTGGCTGCTGACCTCATTTAACCCTACTCCTTCACCCAATCTATTGGATTGAAAAATGTCTCTAGCAATTTGAGCCGACGGACGCCACCTGTGATATGCGAAAAGAAGAAACACCGCGAGGTTAGAATGAACCCGCTTTGCGCCGCGCTTTCGTTTACGCTAGAGCCGTAAGTGGAACAGCACTGGGAGCTTTCGATGATGCAGGAAGAAGCCGATAAAAAATGGCGGGCGACAACCATTCTCATGGTTCGCAAGGGTGGACGCGTTGTTATCGGCGGAGATGGTCAAGTCAGCCTTGGCCCGACGATCATGAAGGGAAATGCCCGAAAAGTACGTCGCCTGGGCAAAGGTGAGGTCATTTCCGGCTTTGCGGGCGCCACCGCCGATGCGTTTACGCTTTTCGAGCGGCTTGAATCGAAATTGGAACAATATCCGGGCCAATTGATGCGCGCCTGTGTCGAGCTTGCCAAAGATTGGCGCACCGATCGTTACCTTCGTAGGCTAGAAGCTATGATGCTGGTAGCTGACAAAAATGTCGGGTTGATTTTATCCGGCACTGGCGATGTTCTTGAACCCGAGACGGGCGTGATGGGCATTGGCTCGGGTGGAAATTATGCCTTAGCCGCCGCACGCGCCTTGATCGATACGGATCTGGACGCCGAAGCCATTGTGCGTAAGAGTATGGGTATTGCTGCTGATATTTGCGTTTATACCAATCATTCATTGACCATTGAATCGCTCGATACCGTAGAGTGAACCTGATGACCGATTTTTCTCCCCGCGAGATCGTTTCCGAACTCGACCGCTATATTGTTGGCCAAAAAGACGCCAAACGTGCTGTCGCGATTGCCTTGCGCAACCGGTGGCGTCGGTTGAAACTTGAAGGCGCGATGCGCGAGGAAGTACTGCCCAAAAACATTCTGATGATCGGCCCAACCGGGTGCGGCAAAACCGAAATCGCCCGTCGTTTGGCGAAATTGGCCGGTGCGCCTTTCTTGAAGATTGAGGCCACGAAATTTACCGAAGTTGGCTATGTTGGCCGCGATGTCGAACAAATCATCCGCGATTTGGTCGAAGTTGGCATTGCACTGGTCAAAGAAAATAAGCGCAAAGGCGTTCAAGCCCGCGCCGAAACCGCCGCCGAGGAGCGCGTACTCGATGCGCTCGTTGGACCAACGGCAAGTCCGGCTACCCGCGAATCCTTCCGCAAACGCTTGCGCGCAGGTGAGCTTGCTAAAAAAGAAATCGAGATTGAAATTGCCTCGCCATCGGGTGGCGGTATGCCGATGTTCGATATTCCGGGCATGCCCGGTGCCCAATTGGGCGCGGTCTCTTTGGGTGATATTTTCGGAAAAATGGGCCGCCCGCCCAAAACCCGCCGGATCACGGTTGAAGAAGCACACGCACCACTCGTGGCTGAGGAAAGCGACAAGCTTTTCGATCAAGAGCAAATCGTTGCGGAGGCCATCTCGGAGGTCGAAAATAACGGCATCGTCTTTTTGGACGAGATCGACAAAATTTGTGCCCGCGAAAGCCGTGGTGGTGCGGATGTGTCGCGCGAAGGCGTGCAGCGTGATTTGCTACCTCTGATTGAAGGAACCACGGTTTCAACCAAACATGGTGCGGTGAAAACCGATCATATTTTATTCATCGCATCGGGTGCTTTTCATGTATCGAAACCTTCCGATTTATTACCTGAACTGCAGGGCCGATTACCGATAAGGGTCGAATTATTATCGCTTAAGGAAGATGATTTTCGTCGAATCCTCACCGAAACCGAGGCGAGCCTCGTGCGCCAATCGATCGCTTTGATGGCCACTGAAGGCGTGGATTTGGTCTTTACCCCCGATTCCATCGATGCAATTGCCAAAATTGCCGTCGAAGTGAACTCAAATGTCGAAAATATTGGCGCCAGACGCCTCCAAACCGTCATCGAGCGGATTTTAGACGATATTTCCTACACCGCCTCCGACCGATCGGGCGAAACGGTCACAATTGATGCCCCTTATGTCGAAAAAGCCATCGGCGATCTCGCGAAAAATGCCGATTTAGGCCGATTTATTCTCTAACGCCTGCGATCCAACCCCTTGCGCTAAGCCCGTCTGATTGTCATAAGCCGCCCAAGCACAGGCGAGGCATTAAGATCATGGCGTCATTTAAAGAATTGGTATTCTCAGGCGTTCAGCCAACGGGAAATCTGCATTTAGGCAATTATCTTGGAGCTATTACCAAGTTCGTGGCCCTTCAAGACAGCCATGATTGCATCTATTGCGTCGTCGATCTCCACGCGATCACGGTGCCGCAAGATCCCGCCGCGCTAACCGCCAATATTCGCGAAGTAACGGCTGCCTTTATCGCTTGCGGCATTGATCCGAAAAAACACATTATTTTCAATCAAAGCCAAGTGCCGGAACACGCAGAATTGGCATGGGTTTTTAACTGCACCGCCCGCCTCGGTTGGCTCAACCGTATGACGCAATTCAAAGAAAAAGCAGGTAAAGACCGCGAAAACGCCTCCGTTGGCCTCTATGCTTATCCTGCTTTGATGGCCGCTGATATTCTCGTTTATCGCGCCACCCATGTTCCCGTTGGTGAAGATCAAAAGCAGCATCTCGAATTGGCCCGCGATATTGCGCAAAAATTCAATAATGATTTTTCCGCTTCGATTGAATCCAATGGCTTCGGCGATGCGTTTTTCCCTTTGCCTGAGCCCTTGATTCAAGGCCCCGCGACCCGCGTGATGAGCCTGCGGGACGGCACGAAAAAAATGTCAAAGTCTGACCCATCCGATTATTCCCGCATCAATCTGACCGACGATGCCGATGCCATCGCGCAAAAAGTCCGCAAGGCCAAAACGGATCCGGAACCTTTGCCGTCTGAGGAAAAAGGCCTCGAACCGCGCCCAGAAGCCGATAATCTCGTTGGTATTTACGCAGCGCTGTCCGACGTGTCGAAAGCCGATGTGTTGGCCCAGTTTGGCGGCGCGCAATTCTCGACCTTCAAATCAGCCCTTGTCGATCTCTCCGTTGCCAAGCTCGGCCCGATCGGGGCTGAGATGAAGCGTCTCGTGGCTGATCCCGCCTATATCGATAGTGTTCTTGCTGATGGATCGGAACGGGCAGGCGTTTTGGCCCGCAAGAACATGAATGCGGTCAAAGACATTTTAGGCTTTATCAGGCACTAAACCTTCGATGGCCTTACTTGCGGTGGCAATCGCGCCATTGGAATGCTATATTAAGGCCTTCCGAAACCATCCGCCGTCCTTGAACC
>DAIOVR010000076.1:0-11594 GCA_036758905.1 Beijerinckiaceae bacterium
ATTGCCCGCGAGCGAACATAGGATGCCGCTGCCGAGATCGATTCCTTCATAACATCCTTAAGATTGCCGGTAACCGTCATGCGGCCCTTACCAGGCATCATGACACCTTCAATCGTTAGCAATTCACCGCCAACCTCTGTCCAAGCCAATCCGGTGACCAATCCGACCTGATCCTCAGATTCCGTCTCGCCATACCGGTATTTTGGAACGCCAAGATAATCGGGAAGCTTTTCTTCGGTGACATGAACCTTCGTCACCTTGCCTGCCGCCATCAAGATTTCCTTCACCGCCTTACGCGCCAAATTGGCCAGTTCACGGGAAAGATTACGTACGCCAGCCTCTCGGGTGTAGCGACGAATGACGAACATCAAGGCTTCGTCCGAAACGGTCCATTCCTTCTCGGTCAGGCCGTGCTTGGTCCGCGCCTCAGGGATGAGGTGCCGCTTGGCGATTTCAAGCTTTTCATCTTCCGTGTAACCAGCGATGCGGATCACTTCCATACGATCCAATAACGCCGGTGGAATATTCAGCGTATTCGCCGTCGTGATGAACATGATATTCGAGAGGTCATAATCAACCTCAAGATAATGATCGTTAAACGTCGAATTCTGCTCCGGATCGAGCACTTCCAGCAAAGCCGAAGACGGATCGCCGCGGAAATCCATGCCCAATTTGTCAATTTCATCGAGCAAGAACAGCGGATTTTGTGTCTTTGTCTTCTTCAAAGACTGAATGATCTTGCCAGGCATCGACCCTATATAGGTACGACGATGCCCCCGAATTTCAGCTTCGTCTCGTACGCCACCAAGCGACATACGGACAAATTCACGTCCTGTAGCCTTAGCAATCGACTTTCCAAGCGATGTTTTACCAACACCGGGAGGTCCGACGAGACAAACAATCGGTCCCGTTAGCTTATTGGCGCGTTGCTGAACGGCCAAATATTCAACGATGCGTTCCTTAACCTTCTCGAGTCCAAAATGATCGGAATCAAGCAAAGCCTTCGCACCTGGGAGATCCTTTTTGATCTTCGAACGCTTGCCCCATGGCAAAGCGAGCATCCAATCCAGATAATTACGGATGACCGTCGCCTCCGCTGACATCGGCGACATTTGGCGCAGCTTCTTCAATTCAGCGAGAGACTTTTCACGCGCTTCCTTGGAAAGCTTGGTCTTGTTGATCCGGTCTTCGAGCTCGCCAAGTTCGTCCTTGCCGTCCTCGTCGCCCAGTTCCTTCTGGATCGCCTTCATTTGCTCATTGAGATAATATTCGCGCTGCGTCTTCTCCATCTGGCGCTTAACGCGCGAGCGGATACGCTTTTCGACCTGCAACACGGAAATCTCACTCTCCATGAAGCCGAGCACCTTCTCAAGGCGCTTAACGACATCGGTGATTTCGAGCACATCCTGCTTATCGGTTATTTTAACGGCAAGATGCGATGCAACCGTATCAGCGAGCTTCGCATAATCTTCAATTTGCGTAACGGCAGTAACGACTTCTGGCGAAATCTTCTTATTGAGCTTCACATAGCCTTCAAATTCATTGACCACAGAACGCGCAAGCGCCTCCGCTTCGATTTCGCTCGAAACTTCGTCCGGAACGGCAGTGGCCTCCGCCTGCATGAAGGATTCACCCGCAATAAAGGCCTCAGCCCGTGCTCGGCTCACGCCTTCCACCAGCACTTTCACTGTACCATCGGGCAATTTCAGCAATTGCAACACAGTTGCCAACGTACCCATGGAGAAAATCGCATCGGTCGACGGATCATCATCGCCAGCGTTTTTCTGGGTCGCTAGAAGAATAAGCTTTTCGCTTTTGACCACATCTTCAAGCGCCCGAATTGATTTTTCACGGCCAACGAAAAGCGGAACAATCATATGGGGGAAAACGACGATATCGCGTAACGGGAGGACCGAATAGGTCGCACGCGAACCAGTTTCGACGGAGGGACGCTTCTTTGCCGCAGGCATTGGACTTTATCCTTCTCATTAATGGCCCCAGAATACCCTTATGGGCTATTCCGCGGCGGGCGGAATGGCACCGACCAACCCCGCTCAGCGAAACTCCCTCTGGCACCGTGCCATTTATGAGCTGAACTCCGCCTATTATAAATGGCGAGAGGCCGATACGGTTTCAAGCCGTATCGACCTCAAATTTCAATAGACCGGTGGACAAATCAACGCATGCTTAAGCGCTAGTTGCCGTTTCGACCGATTTTTCCGAATAAATATAGAGTGGACGCGCCTTGCCATCGATGACTTCAGGCCCAATCACAACCTGCTCGCACCCATCAAGGCTTGGTAGATCATACATGGTCTCGAGCAAAATGCCTTCCATGATCGACCGAAGACCGCGAGCGCCCGTCTTGCGCTCAATAGCCTTCTTGGCAATGGCTGAAACGGCATCGTCGGAGAAGGTCAACTCGACATCTTCCATCTCAAACAAACGCTGATACTGCTTAACAAGCGCATTTTTGGGCTCAGTAAGGATCTTCTTGAGCGCAGGCTCATCGAGATCTTCGAGCGTCGCAATTACAGGCAGACGACCGACAAATTCAGGAATCAGACCGAATTTCAACAAATCTTCTGGCTCTGTCTCGCGGAAAATAGCGCCCGTACGACGATCATCTGGCGCTTCAACTCGCGCACCGAAGCCAATCGAAGTACCCTTGCCGCGCGCCTGAATAATCCGTTCCAAGCCGGCAAAAGCACCCCCACAAATGAACAGGATATTCGTCGTATCAACCTGCAGGAATTCCTGCTGCGGATGCTTGCGGCCGCCTTGCGGGGGGACAGAAGCAACGGTACCTTCCATAATCTTCAGAAGCGCCTGCTGGACACCCTCGCCCGATACGTCACGGGTAATCGAAGGATTATCCGATTTGCGGCTAATTTTATCGATTTCGTCGATGTAGACGATGCCACGCTGAGCACGATCAACATTGTAATCGGACGCTTGGAGCAGCTTCAGAATGATATTTTCAACGTCTTCACCCACATAACCGGCCTCGGTCAGAGTGGTTGCATCGGCCATCGTGAACGGAACGTCCAAAATGCGTGCAAGCGTTTGAGCAAGCAAGGTTTTTCCCGAACCCGTTGGGCCAACGAGCAAGATATTGGACTTCGCAAGCTCGACATCATTGTGCTTCGTGGCGTGGTTTAGGCGCTTGTAATGGTTATGAACCGCGACGGAGAGAACCTTCTTCGCATGCTCTTGGCCGATGACGTAATCATCTAGAACCTTACGGATTTCCTTAGGCGTTGGAACGCCATCCCGCGATTTAACCAGCGACGACTTGCTCTCTTCACGGATGATATCCATGCAAAGCTCGACGCATTCATCGCAGATGAACACGGTAGGTCCGGCAATCAGTTTACGTACCTCATGCTGGCTTTTGCCGCAAAAGGAGCAGTAAAGCGTGCTTTTTGAGTCCGTTCCGCTGACCTTACTCATGATCTCTCTCCGTACTACCCGATAACGAACAACGCCCGCGCCGGGTAAAAAACCAAATTTGACTGGTTTGCCGATCCTTAAGAGCGACGCAATGCAGCCATTACGAATCGATCCTAACCAAGCTTCCTAAACAAATCTTTTCCATCCGGTCATTCTGCAACAACCGGACCAAAACCGCCACATCCAATTTCAAGAGTGAAATTAACTCAGGATGCTACTGGTTCCGGATCATTTGGGCGCTTTTCCATCACTTTATCGATAATACCGAAATCTTTGGCCATTTCAGAAGTCATAAAATTATCGCGCTCAAGTGCTTTTTCGATCGTCTCGAAATCCTGTCCGGTGTGATGGACATAAATTTCATTAAGCCGCTTCTTGAGGCTTTCGACCTCACGGGCATGGATCATGATATCAGTTACCTGCCCTTGATACCCACCGGATGGCTGGTGAACCATAATACGAGCATTCGGCAGAGCAAAACGCTGATCTTTCGCGCCAGCAGCCAGCAACAACGAACCCATCGAGGCTGCCTGACCAATGCATAGCGTGGTTACGGGAGGCCGAATGAACTGCATCGTATCGTAAATAGCCAAGCCAGAGGTAACGACACCGCCTGGGGAGTTAATATAGAGAGAAATCTCTTTTTTCGGGTTCTCGGCTTCAAGAAACAAGAGCTGAGCTACAACCAACGAGGCCATACCGTCTTCGACTGGTCCCGTTAGAAAGACAATGCGTTCCCGCAGCAATCGGGAAAAAATATCGAACGCGCGTTCACCCCGATTGGATTGCTCGACCACCATTGGAACGAGCTGATTATAAGTTTCGATCGGATCGCGCATGCCTAACCCCAAGGTTGAATAAAGAAACTATTATGCTGGCTTCGCCCGATTCGGTAAAACCACTAACGGACATATAAGCATGGGTGGGCCGATAAAAAAGACGGCGCGCAGAAAGCTTTTCCACGCGCCGCACCAATTGTGATCCCAATGAGGGAATATTATTCGCCTTCGCCAGCCTTCTTGGCCTTAGCCTTTGGGGCGGATTTCTTCGGCTTTTCTTCCGAAGAGGCCTCGCCATCATCCTGCGAAGCCGACTTTGCTTTCGATTTAGCCTTGGATTTAGGCTTCGATTCATCGGCACCTTCATCGGCCAAAAGAACTTCAGCTGTTACCGTCTGATCTGTAACCTTGGCCAAGCCAAGAATGTGATCGACGACCTTTTCTTCGAAAAGTGGCGCCCTAATTTCAGCAACCGCCTGTGGATTTTGGCGATAGAAGTCCCAAACCATCTTTTCCTGGCCCGGGAATTGACGAGCACGCTCCATAACGCCTTGCGAAATTTCTTCGTCCGACACCTGAACCTTAGCATTTTCGCCGATTTCGGCCAAAACAAGACCTAGGCGAACACGACGCTTGGCAATGCCGAGATATTCCTCGCGGGCGGCTTCTTCGGTCGTATCCTCGTCAGCAAAGGTCTTTCCGGCCTGCTGCAGATCACCCATGACCTGCCCCCAAATGCCGTTGAACTCTTGCTCAACCAGTGCTGGAGGCAATTCGAAATCATATTGGCCGTCAAGAACGTCGAGCAATTCGCGCTTTGTCTTCCGACGAGCAGCTGCCTCATATTCTCGCGAAATATTGGAGCGAAGGGCATCTTTCAGCTTTTCCAAGCTCTCCATACCGAAGCCCTTGGCAAAATCATCGTCAATCTTTGCTTCGCCTGGAGCTTCAACACCCTTGATTACTGTATTGAAAGTAGCTGCTTTTCCAGCAAGATGAGCAGCCGAATATTCAGCTGGGAAGGTTGCCTTAACGATCACCGTATCACCAGCAACGACTCCAACAAGCTGCTCTTCAAAGCCAGGAATAAACTGGCCCGTTCCGATTTCAACCGGGACATCGGTTCCGGTACCGCCTTCAAAAGGCACATCATCGATCATGCCTACAAAGTCAACGACGACGCGGTCGCCGGTTTTCGACTTCTGGCCCTCTTTCCGAGGTGCGAACGGACGTGACTGTTCGGCCATCCGGTTCAAAGCTTCATCGACCGACGTATCGTCAACGCTTGCCACCTGACGGGTGACCGAAATTCCGGAAAAGTCCTTTATTTCGATTTTAGGCAGAATTTCCATCTGAATGGTGAATTCCAAGCCGCCTTTGCCCGTAATTGCGGCTTCGATAACGGCTTCGTCTTCCGGAAACACGATTTTAGGCTCGAGAGCGAGCTTGATGCCGTTTTCATCAATAATTTTACGATGGGTCTCATTGACAACGTTTTGAACAACGTCACCCATCACTTGACGGCCATATACCCGGCGCAAATGCTCCAACGGCACCTTACCAGGGCGGAAGCCGTTGATCCGGACTTTGTCCTTCATTTCAACGAGCTGGGCGGTCAGACGCTCGGCCAGATCTTGCGCGGCAAGCACCACGTTAAACTCGCGCTTCAAGCCTTCCGAGAGCGTATTTGTAACCTGCATGATCTTCAAAGCCTTCGTTCATAAGCCGCGACACGCGCGGAAATTCATAAATGGTGCGGGCGGAGGGACTCGAACCCCCACAACTTTCGTCACTGGAACCTAAACCCAGCGCGTCTACCAATTCCGCCACGCCCGCAATCCCAAAGAGGTCAATTCACCCCACGATAAGCTACACGATTAAGCTACGCCTGATCCGTATAGACCCGTCGGGACGCGGCTCTATAACACGGTCGAAGAAAGACGCTAGTAAAAAAGCTGCCCCGCCCGAATTCTACCCTTTTATTTCTGACGAGATTGTTCGGAAATCAATCGAGAGATCACATTTCTTAGTGCTAAAGGCAGATCATGGGCCAAAAGGCCCGGACCAATAAACCGCCCTGCCTCGGCGTGAAGCCAAACCGCCGCCGAAGCAGCCTTATAGGCATCAGCCCCCTTAGCTAATAACCCACCAATAATTCCTGCCAAAACATCCCCGGAACCCGCCGTCGCCAACCAAGGTGTTCCATTTTGATTGATGGTCGCTCGGCCATCCGGCGCTGCGATGACACAATCAGGCCCCTTTAAAACAACCACAATTCCAAGGAACTTTGCCGCGGCCAGTGCACGCCCCAAACGATCTTTGATACCCAAAATGTCGGGCTGGTTCTTAAACAGGCGTGAAAATTCCCCATCATGGGGCGTCGCCACCACTTTTTCAGAATGTGATTTTAATATCAGAGATTTAAGTGCACCGGCTTGCCCTTCAAAACTCATCAATGCATCCGCATCAAGAACCAAAGAGCGGTCAGAGGACAACGCCAAGGATACACAATCGCGTAACCCCTCACCCACACCATTTCCCGGGCCCAAGATGACGGCATTTCGACGCTTGTCTTCGAGTAAACGCCGCAGGCCGTCCACACCATCTGAGCTTCTCACCATAATATCAGATAGAGCGGCGGCATTGACCAAGAGCGCCTCGCTGGGTGAGGCAACGGTTACCAACCCTGCCCCGATCCGGGCTGCCGCATGGGCTGCAAGCCGAGCCGCGCCTGTACTTTCTGCGCCGCCAGATAGGACAATCAAATGACCCCGATTATATTTATGCCCTTCTTCATCAGGCACTCTAATGACATCACTCCATAGATCAGCGGAATTTAAACGCAATTTAGGTTTGATCTGGTCAAGCAACCTTACCCGAATGCCTATATCGGCCAAAATGACCGACCCGCAAAGCTTTCGCCCCGGATAAAGAATATGCGCCGGTTTCAATCGGAAAAAGGTTACGGTTGAGTGCGCTTGAACCGCTACACCACAGATTTGCCCTGTATTCCCGTCAATCCCCGAAGGTATATCGACTGCTAAAATGGGCTTACCTGAAACATTTATGGCCCGAACGATCTCAGCGGCTTCTCCGTCAAGCGGACGGGTTAGACCTGCGCCAAAAAGTGCATCAATGATCAAATCCGCTTTAAAACAATCAAAATTACCGACATCGCCAACGGGACCTTCCCATAGATCGGCCATCGCCTTGGCATCGCCGTTAAGCTGATCCTTATTGCCAAATAGAATAAGCGAAATCTGATAGCCCCTACCGGCAAGCATCCGCGCGGCCACAAATCCATCCCCGCCGTTATTCCCCGGACCGCATAGGACCAAAATCGTTCCACCGAACGGCGCGAGCTTAATGGCTGCATCGGCAACCGCCCGTCCCGCATGCTCCATTAAGACAAGACTGGGCGTTCCCGCTTGCACAGCGAGTGAGTCGGCGCGTGCCATCTCTTGCGTTGTGAGAAGTTCGTTCATCATGATGGTTCCAGCTCTTTCTATGTTCAGGAACCAGTTTAAGTTGGGTTAGAATAGAATGTCGAATTCAACGCGATACCCTATTTCGTTTGAGAACATATTTTGTGCGTTTGCCTAAATTTTCAGCAATAAATGCAAAAGTCGACGTCAATAAGCCTCAAAACATCGTGGCGAAAAATTAAGCATGGTGCTAAATCGGCATCGTCTCCGGAGGAAACCATACCTCCGGGTAGGCAGGCGGAAGCTAGGAACTCGAGATGAAAAAAATCGAGGCGATCATCAAGCCTTTTAAGCTCGACGATGTGAAGGAGGCCCTTCAGGATGTCGGCTTACAAGGCATAACGGTAACCGAAGCCAAGGGTTTCGGGCGGCAAAAAGGCCATACGGAGCTGTATCGCGGCGCCGAATACGTGGTCGATTTTTTGCCTAAAGTTAAGATCGAGATCGTATTGCCCGACGAGCTCGTCGAGCAGGCGGTGAATGCTATTCGCAACGCAGCCCAGACGGGTCGCATTGGCGATGGCAAGATTTTTGTATCAACGGTTGAAGAAGCTATTCGTATCCGTACCGGCGAAACCGGACTGGATGCGATTTGAGCTTGAACTAAGCGACCAACAATTTTTCCACGAACGTAAGTTCACTTTTCGAAGAGGATGAGACCCATGAAGACCGCCAAGGACGTCCTGAAGGCGATTAAGGACAATGACGTCAAGTATGTCGACTTTCGTTTTACCGACCCGCGCGGCAAGTGGCAGCATGTCACCTTCGACGTGACGATGATCGACGAAGAAATTTTTGCAGAAGGCACGATGTTCGACGGCTCGTCGATCGCCGGCTGGAAGGCAATCAATGAGTCGGACATGACCTTGATGCCAGATCCATCCACCGCACAGATGGATCCTTTCTTTGCAGCTTCGACGATGTCGATCGTTTGCGATGTGCTCGAGCCATCGACAGGACAGCCTTACAACCGCGATCCACGCGGCATGGCCAAGAAGGCAGAAGCCTATCTGAAGTCGACCGGTATCGGCGATACCATTTTCGTTGGCCCAGAAGCTGAATTCTTCATCTTCGACGACGTGAAGTTCATGTCGGACCCATACAATACGGGCTTCAAGCTCGACTCGTCCGAATTGCCGATCAATGGCGACACGGATTACGAAGGCGGCAATCTTGGCCACCGCATCCAGACAAAGGGCGGTTATTTCCCTGTTCCTCCGCAGGATTCGGCACAGGACATGCGCGGTGAAATGCTCGCAGCCATGGCGTCCATGGGCGTAAAGGTCGAAAAGCATCACCATGAAGTCGCCTCCGCCCAGCACGAACTCGGTATGAAGTTCGACACGCTGACGCACATGGCCGATCAGATGCAGATCTACAAATACGCCATCCACAATGTGGCGCAGAGCTACGGCAAGACGGCGACCTTCATGCCAAAGCCAATCTTCGGCGATAACGGCTCGGGCATGCACGTCCATCAGTCGATCTGGAAGAACGGCAAGCCAATCATGGCCGGCAACAAATACGCCGACCTCAGCCAGGAATGCCTCTGGTACATCGGCGGCATCATCAAGCACGCCAAGGCGCTGAACGCGTTCACGAACCCATCGACGAACTCGTATAAGCGTCTGGTTCCCGGCTATGAAGCCCCAGTGTTGCTCGCCTATTCGGCGCGTAACCGTTCGGCTTCCTGCCGTATTCCATACACCACCAATCCAAAGGCCAAGCGCGTCGAAGTGCGCTTCCCTGATCCGATGGCGAACCCATATCTCGCCTTCGCAGCCATGCTCATGGCTGGTATTGACGGCATCACCAACAAGATCGATCCGGGCGCAGCGATGGACAAGGATCTCTACGATCTGCCACCACGCGAGCTCAAGAAGATCCCAACGGTTTGCGGCTCGCTTCGTGAAGCCCTCCAGAACCTCGACAAGGACCGCGCGTTCTTGAAGGCTGGCGGCGTGTTCAACGACGACTTCATCGACAGCTTCATCGAATTGAAGATGCACGACGTCATGAAGTTCGAAATGACCCCGCATCCGGTCGAGTTCACGATGTACTATTCCTACTGAGAAAGGCGGGCGGAGCGATCCGCCCTCCACGATCAGCGCTTATTATTCAGCAGGGCCTCGAAAACGGGGCCCTGTTTTTTTTCACTCCCCCGTGGACATCGCGCCGCAGCTGTTTCCTTTCCGTTCCCTTTTGTCAGCTAACCATGCGATAAGATCGCAACCCGAATCAGCTAGGCTTTGACGAACAGGATGGCGATGTCCGACGATCTCTTTGGTGGCAATGCAGCGCGTAAACTCCCCGAATCTGGAGCAACGCCGCGCGCGGCTACGAGTGCAAAAGCAGCCCAAGCGAAAGCAGCGGCATCATCGCAAGGCTCGCTCGGCACACCTGGCGAGAGCGGTTACACCGCCCAATCGATTGAAGTTTTGGAAGGGCTTGAGCCCGTCCGCCGCCGCCCCGGCATGTATATTGGTGGCACGGACGAGAAGGCGCTGCATCATCTCTTCGCCGAAGTCATCGATAACTCGATGGATGAGGCGGTTGCGGGCCACGCGTCTGTCATCACCGTTGAATTGGATAGCGATGGGTTTTTGACCGTGGGCGATAATGGTCGCGGTATCCCGGTCGAGCCACATCCTAAATTCCCCGATAAATCGGCGCTCGAAGTGATCATGACGGTGCTCCACGCCGGCGGCAAATTCGATTCAAAAGTCTATGAAACCTCCGGCGGCTTACACGGCGTTGGTGTTTCTGTGGTCAATGCGCTTTCAGATAAGGTTGAAGTCGAAGTGGCGCGCGGCCAGCAACTTTTTCGTCAGGAATTTTCACGCGGCATTCCGCTCGGACCCGTTGCTTTGGTTGGAAAAGTCCAAAATCGCCGCGGCACAAAGGTGCGTTTCCATCCCGATCCGCAAATTTTTGGCGCTGCCGCTAAGTTTTCACCCGCCCGCCTGTTTCGTATGGCGCGTTCAAAAGCCTATTTGTTTGGCGGCGTCGAAATCCGCTGGTCCTGCGCGCCTTCACTCGTTGAGGGAACGGATATTCCACCGGAAGCCATTTTCCGCTTCCCGTCCGGCCTTAAGGACTATCTCGCCACCGATATTGAAGGACGCCCGCTCGTCACCGATCAAATCTTTGCCGGAAAAATCGAAAAACAAGCCGGCCACGGTTCGCTCGAATGGGCGATTTCTTGGCTCGGCGGCGTCGATGACGGTTTCGTACATTCTTATTGCAACACCATTCCAACAGCGGAAGGCGGCACGCACGAACAGGGTCTTCGCATCGCCCTGCTCCGCGGTTTAAAAGACCATGCCGAGCGCATTGGCCAATCCAAACGCGCCGCCAATATCACAACCGATGACGTGATGGTGACCTGCGTGGCAATGCTCTCGGTTTTTATCCGCGAGCCAGAATTCCAGGGCCAGACCAAAGACAAGCTCGCCACAACGGAAGCCTCCCGTATCGTCGAAACCGCCATTCGCGATGCGTTCGACCATTGGTTGGCAGCCTCTCCAAGCCAAGCGCTTAAATTGCTCGATTGGGTCGTTGATCGCGCTG
Source organism: Beijerinckiaceae bacterium (assembly GCA_036758905.1). Lineage (GTDB taxonomy): Bacteria > Pseudomonadota > Alphaproteobacteria > Rhizobiales > Beijerinckiaceae > CAIUPE01. The sequence goes on from DAIOVR010000076.1 coordinate 11,288, forward strand.
ATGAGCGGTTACGCCGCCGTGCCGACAAGGAAATTGCCCGTAAAACGGCCGTTCGCAAATTGCGTCTACCTGGGAAACTAGCGGACTGCTCGAACGCTGGTGCAGCGGGCTCTGAGCTCTTCATTGTGGAAGGCGATTCCGCCGGTGGCTCCGCCAAACAAGCGCGCAATCGAACCAATCAGGCGATTTTGCCCCTTCGCGGAAAAATCTTAAACGTTGCCAATGCGACGCGAGACAAACTCGCCGCCAACCAACAATTGCAGGATCTCTTGCAGGCACTTGGCTGCGGAACGGGCAACAATTATCG
>DAIOVR010000077.1:0-11514 GCA_036758905.1 Beijerinckiaceae bacterium
CGAGCTTCGTCGCTACCATATCCTTCAATACGCCGAGGTCCTTCGCAAAGGCGCGAATGCCCTCTGCGAGTTTTTCGGTTGCCATTGCATCTTCGTTCAGCAGAAAGCGGAAACTGGCTTCGTCAACTTTGAGACGATCAGCGCCAGTCTTACCCGCGGTTCCTGGATCCAGCTGGCGAGGCAACGCGCCGTCATCTTTTGCAAGCTGATCCAGCAAAGCAGGCGCAATCGTTAAACGGTCACAGCCCGCCAAGGCTTCAATCTCGCCTATGTTACGGAAGCTCGCACCCATCACCACCGTGTTATACCCATGGCGCTTGTAATAGGAATAAATCTGGCGGACCGAGAGCACACCGGGATCCGTCTCAGCCGTGTAGCTCTTACCTTCGTTTTTGACATACCAATCCAGAATACGCCCGACAAAAGGTGAAATAAGAAACGCACCGGCCTCAGCACAGGCAGCGGCCTGAACAAGCGAGAACAAAAGAGTGAGATTGCAATCAATCCCGTCTTTTTGAAGAATTTCCGCCGCACGAATACCTTCCCAGGTGGAGGCCAGTTTGATCAACACCTTGTCACGCGAAATGCCATTGGCCTGATAAGCCTTGATAATGCCGTGCGCCTTTTCAACGCTTTTCGCTGTATCGAAGGAAAGGTCCGCATCTACTTCTGTTGAAACGCGTCCGGGTACCAAACGTGCCAATTCACTACCAAAGGCCACTGCTAATCGGTCGGCGACTGCACCGATTACAGCCTCGCGATTGCCCGCCTGCTTTTTGCCCCAAGAAATGGCGTCCGCAATAACGCCTTCATAAGCAGGTAGTGCCGCAGCTTTCAGCACCAAAGTCGGGTTTGTGGTGCAATCCGTCGGTTTGAACGTCCGGATGGCGTCCATATCGCCTGTATCGGCAACAACGGTGGTAAAGGCTTTAAGTTGATCGAGCTTGCTGGTCATTGAACGGCCACTGGGTTGATGAATAAATTGAAACAGAGGCGCTTCCTATCACGGACAATGATAAAAAGTCAGCCACCTGTCGGTTATTTAAGCGTCTTCTTACGATCAAATCTCGTATTGGGGCTTGGATTTTAGGGGAGCTTAGCGGATAATCATCCTTTAGTTTCCTTGGCTGCTCACATTCAGGAACCCTCCGAAATGCCCGTTATCAACCGGATCGCCGAATTTGCCGATGAAGTCGTTGCTTGGCGACGTGACCTGCATCAGCACCCTGAACTCAATTACGATGTTCACCGCACGGCGGGAATCGTGGCGGAGAAGTTGCGTGCTTTCGGGTGCGATGAAGTCGTTACCGGTATCGGACGTACCGGCGTTGTCGGCGTCATCAAAGGGCGTTTGCCGGGCGATAAGACCATTGGCTTGCGCGCCGATATGGATGCTTTGCCGATTGCCGAGGTAACGGGAAAACCATACGCCTCAACGGTTGCAGGTAAAATGCACGCGTGCGGCCATGATGGCCACACCGCCATGCTTTTGGGCGCTGCGAAATATCTGGCCGAGACGCGGAATTTTGCGGGTTCGGTGGTCGTCATTTTTCAACCAGCGGAAGAGGGCGGCGGCGGCGGGAAAGCCATGGTCGATGATGGCATGATGACGCGCTTTAATGTCAATGAAGTCTATGGCATGCATAATCTACCCGGCATGCCTGTTGGCCAATTCGGCGTACGTTCGGGCCCCATTATGGCCGCTGCCGATCAGTTTACGATTACCGTAACCGGTCGCGGCTCCCACGCCGCTATGCCGCATTTGTCGATTGATACGGTTTATGTCGCAAGCCAACTGATCGTAGCTTTGCAAAGCATCGTGTCGCGCAATGTTGATCCGCTCGAAAGCGCTGTTCTCTCGGTTACGACGTTTCATGCAGGCGATGCATCAAACGTCATTCCACAAGAAGCCGTGCTAACGGGAACGTTACGCACCTTTAATCCGGTGATACAGGATCTCGTTGTCAAACGGATGCAAACGGTGATTGATTCCATCGCAGCTATGCATGGTGCCAAGATCCATTTTGATTTTTCGTATGGTTATCCGGTGACCGTCAATCATCCCGATCAAACGGATTTCGCGTCTAAAATCGCAAGCGATATTGCAGGCTCTGATCGGGTTAATCGCTCTATTGCTCCGATGATGGGCGCGGAGGATTTTTCCTATATGCTCAATGAGCGCCCTGGCTGCTTTATTTTTGTCGGCAATGGCAACAGCGCAGGTCTGCATCATCCGGCCTATGATTTTGACGATAGCGTTATTCCGATTGGGGTGAGCTATTGGGCGAAGCTTGTTGAAACAGGGTTGGCGGCTTAGCCTTCAACCTCTTCTCTGAGCATTTCAAGCGCTAACCATTGTTCTTCCGAGGCTACGAGATCGGCTTCTGCGCGGGCGAGCAATTCGCTTGCTTTATCAAAGCGTGGTCGATCTTTGGTGTAGAGCGCCGGATCCGCCAGAACCACGCGCAATTTTTCAATGTCGCGTCCAAGTGCTTGCATGCGTTGCGGAAGCGTTTCAAGCGCGTGCTTTTCTTTAAATGATAATTTGCGTTTGCCTTGCACGGACGCTGCGGGCGAATGTGTGATCGTGTTCGACTTTTCTTCGCGCGCTCGTTCCGCCACTTTTCTTGCATCAACGCCTTGGCCGCGTTGGGCAATCATGTCGGAATAACCACCGGCATATTCTAGCCATTCGCCGTTGCCTTCCGAGACCAAAATGGATGTCGCAACGCGATCCAGAAAATCACGGTCATGGCTGACGACAATCAGCGTACCAGGATAATCGGCCAGCATTTCTTCCAATAAATCGAGCGTTTCCAAATCAAGATCATTGGTCGGCTCATCGAGCACTAAAAGATTCGACGGTGAAGCTAACGCAACAGCCAGCAATAAGCGCGCCCGTTCACCGCCGGAGAGCACCGATACGGGTGTGCGGGCCTGTTCGGGTGGAAACAAAAAGTCTTTCATATACGAGATCACATGACGGCTTTCGCCGTTGACGATCACTTTGTCGCCACTGCCACCTGTGAGTGTTTCCGCCAATGTGGCATTGGGATCGAGAATATCGCGCTTTTGTTCCAATGTCGTCATGGCGAGATTAACGCCCAATCTTACGCTGCCGGAATCAGGCGGCAATCGTGCGGTCATCAGATTGATTAAGGTCGTCTTGCCTGCACCATTGGCCCCTACAATGCCAAGGCGATCACCGCGCAAAAGGCGCAAGGAAAGATCGGACACAATGGTTCGCTCACCAAAGCTTTTTGCAATGCGTTTGACTTCAATAACAAGCTTGCCGGAAATATCGGCCTCGGCTGCTTCGAGTTTAACGGTTCCGGTTGGGCCGCGCGCATCACGCCGTTTTTGCCGAAGTCCGGCAAGCTCCGCCATTCGTCTGACATTGCGTTTGCGCCGTGCGGTTACGCCATAGCGCACCCAATGTTCTTCGCGAACAATTTGCCGATCAAGCTTGTGGCGATCGCGTTCTTCTTCTTCCAATACAGTATCGCGCCAGGCTTCAAAGGCTGAAAACCCTTGTTCAAGCCGTCGCGTTACACCACGATCCAACCACAAGGTTGCACGCGACAGATTTTCTAAAAATCGACGGTCATGGCTGATAAGCACAAGCGCTGATTTTAATCCCTTCAATTCGCTTTCGAGCCATTCAATCGCGGGCAGATCGAGATGGTTCGTTGGCTCGTCCAGCATCAAAATATCAGGCTCGGGTGCGATAACCCGCGCAAGTGCGGCACGCCGTGCTTCACCGCCTGAAAGGGTAGCGGGATTTTCATCCCCCGTTAGACCGAGAGACTCAAGCAAATATCGAGCACGCCACAAATCATCGCCGGGCGTTAGCCCTGCTTCGACATAAGCAAGCGTCGTTGCAAAGCCTGAAAGATCCGGCTCTTGCGGTAAATAGCGGACGGTAGCACCGGGTTGCACAAAGCGCTCACCGTGATCGGATTCAATCAGTCCTGCTGCAATTTTAAGAAGCGTCGACTTGCCTGACCCGTTCCGGCCCACAAGGCAAAGGCGGTCGCCAGCCGAAACCGAAATATCGGCTCCCTCAAGCAGAGGTGTGCCGCCAAAGGTCAGGCGAATATCTTTGAGGAACAGAAGGGGCGGGGCCATTGGCGACAGATATTCCAATCAATTTGACTTGGCATATGGCGGATTGGGCGAGGCATAGCAAGCATTCTCGCCAAACGGGTGTGATTCCCCGTGCTTGACCATGCGGTTCCGCCCGCGCGATAAGCACTCATCTTTTTCCTCAGGACTGTTTGGGTGACCCATTTGACAAAAACATGCGCGATTATCGGCGCTGGTCCATCAGGTTTGATGGCCGCCGAAAAATTGGCTGAAAAAGGTTATCGCGTCACCGTCTATGACCGGATGGCTAGTCCGGGGCGCAAATTTCTCTTGGCAGGTCGTGGAGGTCTTAATTTAACCCATACGGATGAGCCGGATGAGTTTATGGCTCAATATCGCGAAGCCTCAGCTTGGCTTTGGCCCTATATTGAAGAGTTTTCTCCGGATGATTTGCGTGATTGGTGTGATGGTCTTGGCGAGGATAGTTTTGCTGGCAGCAGCGGACGCGTTTTTCCAAAAAGCTTCAAAGCCTCTCCGCTGTTGCGGGCTTGGCTCAGACGGCTTGACGCTCTCGGTGTTACCTTCCGCGCCCGCCATGATTGGCAAGGGTGGGATAGCTCGGGTTCCTTGAGTTTTCGTTCAGCCGATGGGCCAGTAGTTGGTGTAAAGCCGGATGTCACGCTTCTCGCACTTGGCGGTGCCAGTTGGCCAAAACTTGGTGCCGACGGGGGTTGGACGCGAATTCTCGAGCAAAGCGGCATTGCCGTCACGCCGTTGCAAGCAGCCAATGCCGGTGTCTTGGTTGAGTGGACGGATTTGATGAAAACGCGTTTTGCAGGCGCAGCCATTAAGCGCGTTGTTGCGTCCTGCGGTCATAGCCAAGCCAAGGGCGAGGCGATCATCACCGAGAAGGGTCTCGAGGGAGGCGTCATCTATAGCCTTGGCCCCGATATTCGTCGCCAAATCGAGGTCGATGGTAGAGCGCTTATTCATCTCGATCTTAGACGCGATCTGCCTTTGCCTATTCTGACGGAACGGCTTTCCAAGCCACGCGGTAAAATGTCGGTTTCGACGTGGCTTCATAAAGCGGCGGGGCTCGCGCCCGCAGCCATTGCGCTTTTTCGGGAAGAGCGCGCAACGGGAACCAAAGCGCCTTTCGACGATCCTGTTGAAATGGCCAAGCTTTTAAAGCATATGCCGATCCAAATTCAGGGAATTGCAGGGCTTGAGCGTGCCATTTCTACGGCAGGTGGAATTGCGTTGTCCCAACTCGATGAGCATCTCATGCTGAGCAATCGACCCGGCGTGTTTGTGGCGGGAGAAATGCTCGATTGGGAAGCGCCGACGGGCGGCTATCTCTTGCAAGCCTGTTTTTCCACGGGTGTTGCTGCTGCCTCGGGCATGATCGATTGGCTCAATCGATCAAAACCCTGATTAGGCGCCGGTTGGCGCCGTGCTGAACCGAACAGCATCAGCCATCGCCCGTTCATTGGCGCGGGCTCGTGCCTTGACAATCGACTGAACCAGCTGATTGGCGGAGGCGAACTCTTCGCCTTCTGTGCGGTTGCGTGGCTGGTCGGCTTCCAAAGCCTCAACTGCCTTTGCCATCAAAAGGGTGGCGATCATGGGCATATTGAGATTGAACCGCTCCATTGCGACCTGTAGTGATTCGTTGAAGCCCGCCACTTCGCGACGCAAGCGATTTTCCAGATCTTGCTCGGCCTTTTCTTCGCGCATTTGACGAAATTGCTTGAGCTCAACAATGGTCGCGGTCATGGATTTTGGCCTATCTTCGAGTGGAACGATCTGTACTCAAATAACGGTCCCGCGGACGAAATATTTAGCCTCGGGGTCCATAATCGTCTAAGAGCTAGGTATTCCTTGCAATTTGAGCCATTGAACGGCCTTATAGACGTGTTGGACGTCCTCGGAGATGTAAAGTGATGGGTAAAATTGGATTGGTTTTGATGTTCGGCCTCGTTCTCGCGGGCTGCCAAGGCTTCCCGGGCTCTGAGAATGCCAGTGCCGCCTCAAAACCCGTGGCGGACGCGACATCCACCGCCTCTCCGGCATCGCCAGCGAAGCCATCGGCGAAGGCGGTGGCCCAACCTTCTCCTCAGCCGACGGCAGAGTCCCCACCGCCTGCGCCATTACCCGTCCTTCATACCGACGCTGCAGCGGTTACGGGAGGCATCGTCGTGCCGCCTTTGGCGGAGAATGATAGTCGCGCTCAGGCAATGATGGCTGAAAAAGCGCAGGTCGATCAGTTAATCAGCCAAGGCGGTCTGACCCGAGAGGCAGGTGCCAAGCGCCTTTATCGATTCGCTTCGAAGAATAGCCTGCTCAAGGGCAAGCCGGACGAAGATTTTTGGCAGAGCCTCATCCAGGCCTATCGTAATCTCGATGATCGATATATCAGCGCTGAGGATGCGGCATCCGATATCAATGCAGCGGCTATGCTTCGGGCCGAGGCTTTAAAATAGAATTTAAAAACCATATTCCGACACAAAAGGGTGCATGCTAGAGCATCCGGAAATTCGATTTATATCTCAGGGGCTTTTCGATGACGGTAACGATTGATGGCGTGAAACTCACAATTGAGGGTGTCGTGCGGGTAGCGCGTCTTGGTGCCAATGGCCGCTATGAAAAGGCAGCCCTTTCAGCAAAAGCGCGTGAAAAAATTTCTGCGACGCGCGCCTTCATCGATCAAAATTGGATGCATGATGACGCGCCTTTGATGTATTCCTTCAATACAGGCGTTGGCCTTTTTAAAGATCAGCGGGTCCTGATGGCTGATATGGCGGCCTATCAGACGAAATCCATTTATGCCCACGCCACAGGCATTGGCGAGCCACTGGATGAAGAAGTTGTGCGTGCCACCATGTTGCTACGCGCGAATGCCTTCGCATCAAATTATTCAGGTCCGCGTGTTGAGGTTGTTGATCGCTTGCTTGATTTTCTCAATAAAGGTCTGGTGCCCGTTATACCAGCCAAAGGCTCCGTCGGAGCATCGGGCGATCTTGCGCCGTTAGCCCATATGTCGGGCGCTATTTGTGGTTTTCCTGAAGCGGAGATTATCTACAAAGGTAAGCGCATGCCCGCGCGGGATGCGATTAAGAAGGCAGGTCTGGAAGTTGATTTTGTGTTGCATGCGAAAGATGCATCAGCCCTCATTAACGGTTCAACCGTTTCACTCGCGATTGCCGTTCTTGCTCTTTATGATGCACGTCGTATCCGCAAGGCCGCCGATATTGGCATGTCGCTATCGCTTGAAGCGATGCGGGGTGAATTAGCGGCCTTCGATGCGCGCGTACACAAAGCTCGCCCCCATGAAGGGCAGCGCAAAATTGCAGGCAATATTCGCAAGATCACAGAAGGATCAAAGCGATGCTCGGCTGAAGCGCGTGAAACGCTTTATCCTGATGAAGCGCGCGCTGCTGGTAAATCGCCGCCTCCCCGGGTGCAAGATGTCTATTCCTTGCGTTGTGCGCCACAAGTGCATGGCCCTGTTTTGGAGGCGCTTGATTACGCCACTAAGATCATCTCCACCGAAATTAATTCGGCTACCGATAATCCTCTGATTTTTGAGAATGATGATGGCTCATCCGTGATTATTTCAGGTGGACATTTCCATGGACAATATGTTGCTCAAGCCATGGATCTTGTGACGATGGTGATGACCGATCTTGGCTCCATATGCGAGCGGCGATTAGCACGCTTGATCGATCCAACGATGAGTTACGGCCTGCCGCGCAATCTCTTGGCTGGTAAGCGTGGATTAAATACCGGCTTTGCAACGGTGCAGTGCTCCATGTCGGCTTTGGTTATGGAGAACCGGACCCTCTCGATGCCCGGTTCGGTTGATTCCATTCCGGGCAAAAGTAATGCAGAAGACCATGTTTCCAATTCCACTTGGTGCGCACGTAAAGCACGCACCGTTGTCAGCAATGTCGAATATATTGTTGCGATGGAAATCTTGATGGCCGGACAAGCACTCACGCTTATTTCTGATTTGGCGAAGGATCATCCAATTGGCAAAGGCTCCGGAGCAGCTTTATCCTCGCTGCGTTCCGTGATCGATCCGGCGCTTGATGGTGATCGGTGGTATGCAACCGAGATGAATATCGCGCATCAGCATGTGCGCTCGGGTGCCGTTGTGGAAGCGGTTGAAGCGGCGGTGGGGAAGTTGGATTAGGCCAACCTACTTGCTCATGATAGCCTTTTCTAAAGCCGAACGAATAAAGCGCTGATACGGAATGCCTTTGGCGTTAGCCTTTGCTTTTACCGAGTCCAATAGCGCCTGGGGCAAACGCATATTTATGCGCGCTGCCTTTGCCTGTTTTTCAAAAGGCATTGGTTTAAGATTTTTGGGTGTCAAATAGGCGGAAAGGTTGCCTTCCAACAGCGTCTCTAGTTCCTCATCCGTCGTTACTTTTGGAAATGGCTTGTTCATAACGTTCGACCTCTTTGCGATGCATAAACCGAGCGCTGATAGGACGTATCCATTCAGCCCCTCCAATATAACGGAATGTAACGGCTACAAATGCATAACGACCATTTTCGGTCTGCCCTATCACGATTGATCGGCTCTCTTCTCCCGAATGTTTGATATCAGGGCCGAGATAGTGGTGGGCTGACCGTAAGACAAACTCAATATCAGCTAAAGATAATCCATGTTTTTGGCATTTTTCACGGTTCCCTACATCCCAATCAATTGAAGACATTCTAATTGCCTAAAATATAATTGTCCATACAAATATCCGCTTATGTCCTTAAATTCCTTACAAAATCCAGCAACACCCCAATCGCAACATCGCAATCCTCGGCCGTCATAGCCTCATGCGGGGAGTGGCTGATGCCGCCTTTGCAGCGGACAAAAAGCATCCCTGCGGGGCAAAGCTCGGCCATGGCCATAGCGTCATGGCCTGCGCCAGAAGGCAAAAGTCGAGGCGTGATCTGGTGCCGAGAGACGGCGTCGGAAAGCCCGGTCACAAAAGAAGCTGCCATCGGCGTCGCTTTCGATTCAAAGAACCGATCAATAGTCAATTCTACACCACGCTTCGCCGCAATCGCTTTGCAGGCCGAGGCAATCTCTTCAACCATATGAGTGCGGACAGTGTCGTCGGGTGAACGGGCATCGAGCGTAAAGCGCACTTTGGCCGGAATCACATTCACCGCCCCGGGCTCGACCTGAAAGCGTCCGACGGTTGCAACCGTATTGGCATCAACAGCACCAAGGCGTTCAATCGCGAGCGCCATTTCTGAAGCAGCTGTCAGCGCATCACGGCGCAAAGCCATGGGGACTGTTCCAGCATGGCCCGCTTCACCAGAAACCGTCAGCGTCCACCGCGAGGCACCATTAATGGCGGTTACGATACCAATCGCCAGATTTTCTGCTTCAAGTACGGGGCCTTGTTCAATATGCATTTCAACATAGCCGATCACCGAGGCCGGATCACGTTTCAGCGAAGCCCATTCGGAAGGATCGCATCCAAAATCCAGAAGAGCCCGATGAATGGAAATTCCATTTTCATCTGTTGCTTCAAGCCCTGCGGCATCAAGCGTTCCGGCGAGTGCGCGGGAGGAGGTTAGGTTCGACGTAAAGCGAACATTCTCTTCATCGCCGAAGGCCAAAACTTCGACTGCGAAATCGAGACGTTCTCCGGCATCACGCAGCGCTTCGACAACGCCAATCCCAGCAATAACGCCAAGCGCGCCATCATAAGCACCGCCATCAACAACCGTGTCGATATGCGAACCGATCAGCAGAGCAGGCAAGCCTGTCGTGTTTCCTTCATAACGGCCGATCACACTACCAAGCGCATCGACAGATACGTGATCGCAGCCAGCCTCCCGCATCATGGCGACCGTTGCATCCACCGCCTGCCGATGGGAGGGCGAAAGATAAAGTCGAGTGATCTTGCCGGGTTCATCGGTGAACAGGCGAAGCGCTTCAAGGCGGTTCCAGGCGCGTGCGCCCAGTGAGGTCGATGAAAGTTTTGTCATAGGCAGAGATTAAGCGAAGCAGGGATGAGGCTCAAGCCTTTGTCACGACGAACGCCGGATCATTTGTCAATTCAATCGGTTGACCATGGGGTGTTGCCCGCGCGGCACGGTCCCACGCGTCTTCTAGCGCGTGCAGGTTTTCCGGCGAGGTGACTTTCTTGGCAATCACGATCTGTTCGAGGGCGTTAAGCCAGTGGTGGTAATAGGTGTCATTGGCATCACCGGCGGATTTGATGGTGTGAGCGAGCGTCTCAACCCATTCGCCCCACGTGAAAAGTCCTTTGCCATGCAAGGCCACAACCATCGCAAAGGCTTGTGCCTCCCAAGGCTCTTGAAAAACGGGTCCGTCCTCATCGCGCGGGATCGCGGGCAGGGCTGACAAAAGGTCGCTTATCATGCCGCCTGCATCAAATAGGGTTCAAACAGATCGATAACGATTTCAAGGTGAGGGTCGCTGTCCGGACCCCACAGTTCCCGACCGTCAAACCGCACGCCATAGCACCATTGCGGATCCTCGCCTTTGCCATGCGCGAGACTATCGGGAAATACAAACACATCATGGACTTCGGTGATCACGCCTGTTTTACCCCTCGCATATCGTGGCAAGCGGGTATGGGTTGTCGGATGAGCAACGATCGTGCGCACCTGATCGCCTACCTTAAACGCGGCAGGTGCTTTTGGTGTGCGATTATAGGGTGTACCGGCCGCAAGCAAAGGAGCAACCCGCTCAGCGCTTAGGGTTGGTCGCTTCGTCGCCACGGCAGCTGAAATAGCCTGTCCAGCCGCCCACTCCTCTGGTGTAATCATCGCTTCGGCGAGTAAGAGTTTGAGCAGCGCCTTTGTCCAGATTTCGTAATAGGACGATGTCAGATATTCGATCGGCGGTAGCGTTTCGCGAAAATATCGCCCACGATCGCCCGGCCATTGTCCAAGAGCTCCGCAGGCAAGCGTGATCGCTAGCGCACGTTTTTCCCATTCAGCATGAAAGACAGGTTTTTCCGGCTCTGGAAGAACAGGACCAAAGCCCATCATACCGCCCAGATCTTGCGCGCCATTCATCGCGCTTGTCCATTCTTTAGGGGCAATCCTGTGCCGATCATGCTGTCGCGCGTAACGAGATCGGCGAGGGCGTCTTCGCTTAATGTTTCGGTACCCTCAGGTCGCATAGGCAGAACAAGGTAACGCATTTCTGCGGTTGAATCCCACACGCGAATTTTTGTCGTTGTGGGTAGCTCGACACCAAAATCGTTGAGTACACCACGAGGATCCATCACCGCGCGCGAGCGATAGGGTGTTGATTTATACCAAACAGGTGGCAGGCCAAGCACGGGCCACGGATAGCAAGAACATAATGTACAAACGACAATATTATGCAGCTCGCTTGTGTTCTCAACCACACGCATATGCTCGCCTTGCCGACCG
>DAIOVR010000078.1:0-6175 GCA_036758905.1 Beijerinckiaceae bacterium
CGCTTGATCCGGAAATGGTGAAGGAAGTGTTGGACACGATGGTGTCCTTGGCGGAAGAAGGCATGACGATGATCTGCGTTACCCATGAAATGGGTTTTGCAAGGCAGGTGGCCAATCGCGTGATCTTTATGGATCAGGGGCAGATTGTTGAAGCCAATACGCCGGATGCGTTCTTTAAGAACCCGCAACATGAACGCACCAAATTGTTCTTAAGCCAGATCCTTCACTAGGCTTTAGCAACCGGACAATCGGCTCTTGCGCCCCATTCGGCCCAAGAGCCGTCATAGAGCGCTTTGGCGGGATGTCCCACGCTCTCAAGGGCGAGCGCGAGGATGGCAGCCGATACGCCTGAGCCGCAGCTTGTGATGATCGGTTGGTCGATATCGACGCCCGCCTTGGCGAAGGCCTCACGTAGCTCCGATGCGGGTTTTAGTTTACCGTTGGATACCACGTCCCCGAATTGAACATTGAAGCTTCCGGGCATATGGCCGGACGCCAGACCCGGACGCGGCTCTGGAGCCTCGCCCCGAAAACGATCAGCGGGACGTGCATCAACGATTTGGGCCGCGTTGCTTTCGAGCGCTTGCTTGACGAGTGCAAGGTCGGCCACGCCTTCGGATTTAAAGGCGGCATGAAAGGTCTTTCTCGGCTTTACGGATTTCGCATCTGTCCAGGCTTTGCCCTCGGCCCGCCATTTGGGCACGCCACCCTCCAAGATCGAGACATTGGCCGCACCCATGGCGCGAAAAGTCCACCAAACGCGCGCGGCGGCAAAGAGGCCTGCACCATCATAAACGACGATATGGTCTTTATCCGAGATGCCCATTGCGCCTACCGTTTCTGCAAAGAAAGCGGGTGAGGGCAACATATGGGGCAGGGGATTTGATCGATCGGCAACCGCATCGATATCGAAATGAACGGAACCCGGAATGTGGCCAAGCGCGTATTCGGCTTTGCCATCGCGGTTCATGGTCGGAAGATACCAGCTCGCATCGATGATCGAAAGATTGGCATCGTGGAGATGTTCGGCAAGCCAATCGGTTGTGACAAAAAGTGGCGTGGTCATGGCGTTTCTTTCTTCAGGCGAAGGCGATGCGGACGCGGCGATTGATTTTTCCCTTTTTCTCAATCGCCGTGATCGTGACTTTTCCGATTTCCGAGGTGTTGTGCACATGGGTGCCGCCGCAAGGCTGAAGGTCTAACCCTTCAATCTCCACCAATCGGACGCGTCCCGTACCCATCGGCGGTTTAACCGACATGGTTTTGACGAGACCCGGATTGGCTTCGAGCTCCTCGTCGCTGATCCATCGATAAGAGACCGGAGCGTGCTGATCGATCCGGCGATTGAGCTCGGCGGTTAATTCGTCGCGATCAAGGCCCGCATCCGGAATATCAAAATCGAGACGGCCTTCGCCATCTCCCACCGATCCACCGGTTACCGGATAAGGTAGTACCGTTGTAAGAAGATGCAGCGCGGTATGGATCCGCATCCGCTGGAAACGTTTGGTCCAGTCGAGCGTCAGCGTGACGGTATCGCCCACCTTTGGCAGCGTCGAATTCTCTACGGGCACATGAACGATGTCGGATTTGATTTCGCCATAAACCGTTGTTGCGATCGTGATCTCGGATCCGTCAGCCAAGCGCAGGATGCCCGTGTCGCCCGGTTGCCCGCCGCCTGTGGCGTAGAAGACGGTTCGATCCGTCACAATGCCGCCGCGTTCATTGATGGCGGTTACGAGGGCCGAGCATTCCTTGAGATAGGCGTCGTCACGAAACAGTAAATCGGTTGGCATTATAGGAAATCCGGTTGGATAGAGGATTGGCGCTCAAGCCATGCAGGCACCGGCAAGTACTTTGAACGTAAAAACTCGGGGTTGTAGAGCTTGGAGGCATAGCGCGATCCGCCATCGCAGAGGATCGTTACAATCGTATGGCCCGGACCCAGCTCTTTGGCGAGACGGATGGCGCCTGCAACATTGACGCCGGATGAGCCACCAAGGGACAGGCCTTCATGTTCCAAAAGATCGAAAGTCATCGGTATCGCTTCGCTATCGGGGATTTGGAAAGCGATATCGATCGGTGCGTCTTCGAGATTTTTTGTGATGCGGCCTTGTCCTATTCCTTCGGTAATCGAGGATCCTTCGGATTTAAGCACGCCGGTTGTGTAGTAGGAAAAGAGCGCGGCCCCCATGGGATCGGCCAAGCCAATCTTAATCGTGGGATTGAAGTTTTTCAGGCCGATGCCGGTTCCGGCTAAGGTTCCGCCCGTGCCGACCGCGCAAATGAACCCGTCAATCTTGCCATCCGTCTGCGCCCAGATTTCAGGCGCTGTAGTATCGATATGGCCCTGACGATTGGCGATATTATCGAATTGATTGGCCCAAATAGCACCGTTCTTTTCGGTTTTGGCCAATTTTTCCGCTAAACGACCGGATAGCTTCACGTAATTATTAGGGTTGGCGTAAGGAACGGCGGGAACTTCAATCAGCTCCGCACCCATTTGCCGGAGCGCGTCTTTCTTCTCGATGGATTGCGTTTCCGGTATAACGATAACGGTTTTCAAGCCGAGCGCGTTGGCGACCAGCGTTAAGCCGATGCCCGTATTGCCTGCCGTACCCTCCACGATCGTCCCGCCGGGACGTAATTCGCCTGAGGCCAAGGCGTGACGGATCATCGCAAGTCCCGCCCGATCTTTGACCGATCCGCCCGGATTCATGAACTCGGCCTTGCCTAAAATGGTGCAGCCCGTAAGCTCAGACGCCCGCTTTAGCCGGATGAGCGGCGTATTTCCGATGGCATCGATAACGGTGTTGACGGTTTTCATAGTAAATTATGCTCGTGTTAGGCAGTTGGCGGTCGAATCAATGGTCTGTTAACCGAATGTATAAGGTGCGCCAATAAGACGCCTGTAAATTTATCGGAACAATTTTTATTGTAAATCAATCCAGTCTTTGGATGATTCCGTAGGAATGCCGTGGTTTCTTGGTTGGAGCAGTCGAATTGACCTTAGCGTCTAACATGACAGATGAAGACGGCGCCCTCAACGCCTTACTTGCAGGATATGCTGCGGGCCAATTGCCTGCGCCTTTGCATGGGTTGATTGCCGCGCATTTGATGATGAAGCCTGATAATCGCGGTTTTGTCGAAGCGATGGAAGTTTTGCATTCGGATGCGATTGTAGCGGCTGAGCCTGCTCCGCTCTCGCGTCGCGATGAGATGCTCAATCGGATTTTTGCGCAACCCGTTGATGTGCCTAAAGAACGAATTTCGAACGCTGATGATGTTGTGCCGGAGCCGATTGCAGCCATCGTTGGTTCGGATTTATCCAAACTGAAGTGGCGCACGCGGCTACCCGGTTTGAAAGAATATGTGCTTAAGGATCCTTCCGGATGTGAGGCTTCGCTGCTTTGGATTAAGGCTGGTCGGACCATGCCGTCCCATACCCATGAAGGCACTGAAATTACTCTCGTGTTGAAGGGCGCTTTCAGCGATGGAAGCCAGCATTATGCGCGCGGCGATATTGCGATTGCCGATGGTGATGTGAACCATCGTCCAAAGGCCGATCAGGATGAAGACTGTATTTGTTTCGTCGTCAATGACGCACCGTTGCGGTTGACGGGCCCTATTGGTCGGATTTTCCAGAACTTCGTCGGATATTGATGTGACAGAGACCTATCGAGCCTCAGCATCAGATGGGGTGGCGTGGGTAACAGGGGCCAGCTCAGGCATCGGGCGAGGAACCTGCGTTGAATTAGCGCGTCGTGGCTATACGGTTATTGCAACTGCTAGACGTCTGCCCGATCTTGAAACGCTTGTTGCTGAGGCTGATGGTCTCGCTGGGCGTATCATTCCAGCCATTGGCGATGTGACGGATGCCGCAGGCATTTCCGCACTTGTCGATAGCATCGAACAACAGCATGGCGAAATCGTATTGTGCTTTCTGAATGCGGGGATTTATTTCCCGCTGCGTGCTGCACCTTTTGACGCAGACGGTTTTCGAAAAACCTTCGATGTGAATGTGTATGGCGTTAT
Source organism: Beijerinckiaceae bacterium (assembly GCA_036758905.1). Lineage (GTDB taxonomy): Bacteria > Pseudomonadota > Alphaproteobacteria > Rhizobiales > Beijerinckiaceae > CAIUPE01. Next base: position 4,033 of record DAIOVR010000078.1, read on the forward strand.
CAATTGCTTGTCGGCGATTTTACCAAGAATGACGGCGAGGAAGCGCGGGCAACTTGCGTTTAATGCTTCCGTTGCCGGCTATGGTGGGCTGCCGCGTGCGGGGGCTTATTCAGGCAGTAAGGCCGCTTTGATTGCGATGGCCGAAAGCCTGAAATTCGATACGGATCTTTTGGGAATTACCTTGCAAGTGGTCAATCCCGGCTTTGTCGAGACGCCGCTTACGGCTTTAAACGATCACCCTATGCCGTTCCTCATGAAGCTTGATGAGGCGTCACGGCGCATTTGTGATGGTTTCGAAAAAGGCGGATTTGAAATTACTTTCCCGCGCCGTTTCGCCTTCATCCTCAAGGCGCTTAACATGCTTCCTTATTCCGCCTATTTCGCCGTTGTGGCGAAGATGACGGGTTGGGGCGAGGCAAACGCTAGCAAGCCTTAATTCGATTAGGCCTTCGCGTAGATAATTTGCCTCACATCAATATTGCCCGCACGAAATCCTGCTTCACAATAGGCTAGGTAATATTCCCACATGCGGCGAAACCGTTCGTCAAAACCCAAGGGCGTCAATTCGGGCCAAGCTGCTCGGAATTTATCGCGCCAAGCCGAAAGTGTATCGGCGTAATCAACACCAAAGACGCGTTCGTGTTTGATCGCCATGCCGACCTTCTCGCCTAATTTTTTCATGATGGAGGGAGATGGCAACATGCCGCCCGGGAAGATGTAGCGGCGAATGAAATCAACCTCTAGGCGGTAGGAGTCAAAAAACCGATCTTGAATGGTAATCACTTGAAGGCCTGCAACGCCTGATGGCTTTAACCTTTCGGAGAGCGTGTTGAAATAAACCGGCCAAAATTGCTCGCCTACAGCTTCAAACATTTCAATCGAAGCGATGCGGTCATAGAGGCCTTTTTCATCGCGATAGTCTTGAAATTTGATTTCAACTTTTTCGTTTAAACCCGCCTCAAACATTCTTTTTTTGGCGAAGTCATATTGTTCTTGCGAGATGGTAAGGCCTGTTACGTTGCAGCCGATTTCTTTCGCCGCGTATTCCGCAAAGCCGCCCCAACCGCAGCCGATTTCGAGAACGGAATGGCCGGACTGAATGTTGGATTCACGCGCCAGAGCCGCGTATTTATTTTGCTGTCCTTGATAGAGATCCTTGCCCTCCGCAGTGAACAATGCAGAGGAATAGGTCATCGAAGGATCAAGCCATTTTGTATAAAACGCGTTGCCTAAATCGTAATGCGCGTGGATGTTTTTACGCGATCCGGATTTTGTATTTCGGTTCAACCAATATTTGAACAATTGCCAATAACGGATGATCGGCTTGTCGGCGAGCATGGATGCGATGAGGTGATGATTGGCGCAAAAGAGGAGAAGAAAGGTTGTTAAATCTTTCGTTGTCCATTCGCCCCTAAGGAAAGATTCAGCGATACCGATATCTCCTCCCGAAAACATCCTTTTCGTAAACGCATAATCATGCATCACCATTTCCGCATTCGGGCCGGGTTCAGCGCCGCCAAAGGTAAAGATGCGGTTATCCGGAAGTGTCACCGTCAGCGTTCCTACCTCAATCCGGCAAGCAAAGCGCAAGGCCTGACGAACCAGAAACGGCAGGTCATCGGTATGCTTTCCTACCGTCTCATGGGTGAGGTGTAAGGCGGCCGTTTTTTCTAACGGTGTATCCAACATGAGTGTCTCTTTTACCAATAGATTTTGAGCGAAACGGAGCGGGTCATTTGTCCCCGGGAAGACCAATCTTCGGCGGTGGCGGGGGACGAGGAACAAGACGCATTCCTTTTACCCAAAGCCAGAACGCTTCAATATGAATTCCGACGATAATCTTGAGGGTAAGAAGCGGCATCGTCAAGCACAGCCAGAGCAGGTTTTGCGTATTTAATGGCCGCATATCACCGTGAAAGCTCGCAGCTAAAACGGGACCCTCTTCGTCTTTCACCAATATTCGTACGGCGATGGATTGCGCCGGTGGTCGCACCCGAAAAAAATACGTCATGGTGAGTGCGTTAAAAGGGGAAACATAAAAGCGCTTGGCGCGTTCTTGCCGCAAGCCGGAGGGGGTAAGCATGCCTGCTTCCACAGGCTCAATATAGGTATGCATTTGGCCGAACGTGTTGCGGACTTCATA
>DAIOVR010000078.1:6275-11269 GCA_036758905.1 Beijerinckiaceae bacterium
CCCGCCTTAGCCGGTTTCATTCGGCGGCCTCGACATAGGCTGGCATCGGACGCCAATCGGGGAGGGCGCCCAAGCGTTCCGCGACATCAAGGCCGGATTTCAATCCATCCTCGTGAAAGCCGTGTTTTGCCCACGCACCACAGAACCATGCACGGTTGCGACCTTGAATGGAGTCTAGCTTGGGTTGGGCATCAATGGCAGCGCCGTCGAATTGCGGATGGTCATAGATGTAACGCCCGAAGGTCAGATGCTCAGCGGGCGGTTCAGGCGGGTTGAGCGTCACAAAGACCGGACGCGATGGATCGATACCTTGAAGCCGGTTCATCCAGTAGCTCACGCACAGATCGGCGCTTCTGTCTTTGCCTTGGATCACATTCCAAGAACCCCATGCCCTTTTGCGTTTTGGCATCAGGCTATGGTCGCGGTGGAGATAGACCGTGTTGGGTTTATACGCGATGGCGCCAAGCACAGCGCGCTCTTGGGGGGAGGCGTCGGCCAGCATCGCCATGGTCTGATCGGTATGAGAGGCGAAGATGACCCCGTCAAATGTCTCGGTCGAGCCATCTTCTAATGTAAGGGTGACGTGGTCAGCGCTTCGAATGACGCTTACAACACGGGTCGATAGCCGAAGGCGGGAGCGGAAGGCGTCAATCAGCTTCTCGACATACACTCGACTGCCGCCCGTAATGGTGCGCCATTGATGGCCGTTATATTGCAGCAAATGGTGATTGTTGAAAAAGGTAATGAAAGACCGAACCGGAAAATTCAGCATGGACTGGGTCGACATGGACCAAATGGCTGCACCCATTGGCAAAAGATAATCATCGCGAAACCGCGCCGAGAAGCCATTGGCCAAAAGATAACGGCCGAGCGAGCGTTCATCGAGCCTTCCGGCTTCCAAATCGGCGAGCGCCAATTTGTTGAACCGTAAAATTTCTAGCAGCATTTTGAGATAGCTGGGCGAAAACAGGTTTTTGGGCTGGGCGAACAGACCACCGATCGGATTTTTATCGCGCCCGCACCATTCGAATCGACCACCATCGACCGACAGGGCAAAGCTCATATCGGAGGCATGGGTGGCTACCTTTAAATGATCGAGCAGCGCGGTAAATTCGGGATAGTTGTTTTCGTTGTAAACGATAAAGCCAGTGTCAACTGGAATTGACACTCCGTCATAATCGACGCTTACGGTTGCAGAATGGCCGCCGGGGCGATCATTTTGCTCAAAAACGGTAATTTCGTGGGAAGACGACGTAGCTAAAGCGTAAGCGGTGGCGTTTCCCGCGATTCCGCTGCCGATAATAGCCAGCTTCATGCGTGTTTCAGTCGTCCGAATGTGTCTAGTCATGTTTACGTATATTACGTGAGCGCCTTGAATGCCGCAAGTGCGCTGTTGCGTGCTGCCTCATGATCGACGATTGGACGTGGATAGGTTTGACCCAATTTTATGCCTGCTGAGGCTAATTCAACCGCGCTAGCTACCCAAGGCGTGTGAATATATTTGGACGATAGACGCGCGATTTCTGGCACATAATGCCGCACATATTCGCCGTTCGGGTCGAATTTTTCACCCTGAAGCATGGGATTGAAGATCCGAAAGAAGGGAGCGGCATCGGCACCCGAGCCCGCCACCCACTGCCAACTGGCAGGATTGCTGGCAGGATCAGCATCGAGAAGCGTATCCCAGAACCATGTTTCACCTTGCCGCCAGTCGATCCGGAGATGCTTGATCAGGAATGAGGCCACAATCATCCGAACGCGGTTATGCATGAACCCCGTTTGCCAGAGCTCCCGCATGCCGGCATCGATAATGGGGTAGCCGGTTTGACCTCTTTGCCATGCTTTGAGAAGGGAGGGATCATTCTGCCAAGGAAATTCGTCAAATCGTCTCTGAACATTGAATTTGGCGATGTCCGGCTGGTGGTAGAGCAAATAATAGGAAAATTCCCGCCAACCCAATTCGGAATGAAAGACGCGTAGATCTTCCGAACTTGCGCGTGTCCGGCCGGATTGAACAGCCATTTCGCTGGCCTGCCAGACTTGGTTGATCGAGATTTCACCAAAGCGGAGATAGGGCGAAAGGCGAGAGGTTGACGGCATATCGGGCCGATTGCGGTTCTCCGAATAGCCTGCAAAGCCTTCTTCGATGAAGGTATTAAGGGTCGCGGCAGCTCCGGCTTCACCTGGCACCCACGTCTCTCCCATTTCGACGGCCCAATTTGGATTTTGTGGCAAGAGGGCCAGTTCATCCAACGAAACGGAGAATTTTGAAGCGGGCTTTATGGCTGGGATAAAGCGATCTGGAGCAGGAAGCGGGGAGGGTATGGGATAATTTTCCCGAGCCGCGCGCCAAAAAGGCGTAAAGACCTTAAAGGCGCCGCCCGATTTCGACGTGAGCGTCCAAGGCTCACGAATCAGGGTGCCGTTGAAGGTTTTGACGCTTACGCCGCCCGCTTCCAAATTTGCCTTGATGGCACTGTCACAGGCAATGTCGGATGGATGATATCGGCGGTTCCAGACCATTTTGGTAGGGCGTAGGTCAGCAATTATCTCAGGAATGATGGCCTCGGGATCCCCATGGTAGAGGTCCAAACGGCCGCCCCTTTTTGAAATATCCTCGGCAAGCCTAGAAAGGCTGTGATGCAGCCACCATTTCTGCGCGCCGCCCAAAGGACGCGAGTGTTTTCCGCTATCGTCGAAAATATAAATGAAATTGACGGGATTTTTCGATGCACTCGCTTCAATCAGGGCGGGATTATCGATCAAACGAAGATCGTTACGAAACCAAACAAGGGTTGAATCGGTCATAATGGCCTTAGGGTTGCCGTCAAATTACGAGCAATTTACGGAACCAAAGCCAACCCGGTTCATTTAATCCTCGCAAAACAGGGAGGAATTGACCGGATTTTAGTGAAAAGTGGCTCCTCGAGCAGGACTCGAACCTGCGACCATTCGATTAACAGTCGAACGCTCTACCAGCTGAGCTATCGAGGATCACGGGTGCCGGATACATCACTATGCCTCCGAAACGCAAGGGGTAGATGACAGGAAAATTACAAACAAATTCTCAATCGTTATAATTTCGGTCGACAAGTCGTCGATTTTTTAGCGAAGCGCCATCAAATGGATTGCCGGATGCGAAAACTGTTTGTATCTAAACGCGCCGGCACTTTCCGGTAGAGGCCTCGTGGCGGAGTGGTCACGTAGAGGACTGCAAATCCTCGTACCCCGGTTCGATTCCGGGCGAGGCCTCCAATTTTCCCCGCCTATGCGTTTCAAAGTGTGTCTTCAAGCGTTTTCGAAATCGGGAAACGCTGATTGGTATTATTCGTTGATGGAGCTTTTTCTCATGGTTGATTTCTCTCAAGCGCGCCGAGCCATGGTGGATGGTCAACTTAGGACCGCCGATGTGACACGAACGGATATCCTCGATATTTTTTCGGTTATTCCTCGGGAATTATTCGTTGATCCATCCGAACAGACGGTCGCCTATGCTGATCGCGCGGTTTTGTCGGCGGGTGGTACTGGGCGGAAAATTCTTTCGGCGATGAATTTGGCCCGAATGATCCAAGCAACCGAGATCAAGCCAGGGGACCGGATCCTCGATATTGCGGCGGGTGCGGGTTACTCAACCGCTTTAATGGCAAGTTTGGGTGGGCAGGTAACCTTGCTGGAAGACAATGCGGCACAATGTGCCTTGGCCCGTGATCTTTTGAAGCGCTTAAACGTTCATGGGGCCGATCTTCAGCAAGGCGAGCTAACAGCCGGTCATGCCTCAGGGGCGCCTTACGATATCATTCTCATAAATGGTCGTTGTGAACAGATCCCACAATCCTTGTTTCACCAGTTGACAGAGGGCGGTAGGTTGGTGGCCATTATGGGCAACGCCGTTGCGGCAGAGGTAAGGGTGTATACGCTGTCGGACGGCTCGGTCGGCGAAAAGCGGCTCATGAGTGCTTCAGGTCCAGTCCTTTCAGGTTTTATACAGGTTTCAGGGTTTGTTTTCTGAATTAACGTATTTTTAGTATAGTAGTTATCGCACATGTGATTCTTTCGGTCGGCTTTTCGACTGAAAGCCCTTATTTCTCCTCCTAGGCGGTTCGAATGATGACGTCGATTAAGAATGTTTTGCTGGCAAGTATAGCTGTAACGGCACTTCTGGCTGGTGGTATGGTGCGTGCCGAGACAATCAATGGCGCATTGGCTCGAGCCTATGCCAGTAGTCCCGATTTGAACGCCCAACGGGCCAGTTTGCGGGCTACAGATGAGCAGGTTCCAAGAGCACGGTCGGGCTATTTGCCGCGCGTATCAGCTTCTTCATCGCTCGGGCAGGCCAATTCGACGGGTAATTTGTCGTATTCTGCCAATCCTTATGACTATACGACGACTCCAAGGACTATTGGCGTAACTGTCACCCAAAATCTTTATAATGGGGATCGGACATCCAGCCAGATTGATGCTGCCGAAAAAGGCGTTTTAGCGTCACGCGCTGGCCTGCGTAACGCAGAGCAACAGGTGTTATTTAATGGGGCGACCCAATATATGAACGTCGTACGCGATGAGGCGGTCGTGCAGTTGCGCACCGCTAATATCGATGTGTTGAAAGAGCAGCTGCGCCAGACTCAAGACCGCTTTAATGTAGGTGAAGTTACGCGGACCGATGTTGCCCAAGTTGAAGCCCAACTGGCTGCCGCCGAGGCGGATCGTTCAAGTGCCGAGGCCAATCTCGAAAGCAGCCGCGCTGCCTATCAGCAAGTGATCGGCGTAGCCCCTTCAGGACTCGTTGAGGCTGAACCCGTTGCTAAGCGTCTACCGGTATCTATTGAGGAGGCCTTCAAGGTCGGCGACAGTGAAAATCCGCAATTGATCGCCTCGCGACACAATGTTGAGATTGCGGAAGCGCAGGTACGTTTGGTCGAGGGTGAGTTTAAACCATCGGTCGATTTGCAAGGCAGTGCCTCACAGGGATGGGAATCCAAATTACCTGGCGATTC
>DAIOVR010000079.1:0-11199 GCA_036758905.1 Beijerinckiaceae bacterium
ATCATATCCTTGATGTCCGGGATCGTCTCGATCTGATAGGCATGTGTCGGCTGAAAGAATTGCACGAGCGGTCTTTGGCTCAACCCGCCGAGAATGGTGAAATAATACATTTCATAGCCAGGCGCGGCGACACACGGATGATAGCCTTGTTCAAGCAAAATTGTTGATCCATCAACAATGTGAAACGCGTCCCCGACTTTTCGGTCTTCGCGTTGGATCAGCTGCATACCGAAACCATGCGATGGCCGAAAACGAAAATTGTAAGTCTCGTCATGGCGTGTCTCGAGCGGCAAGCGGTCCGTATCATGCTTATGCGGCGGAAAGCCGGACCATCCGCCCTGCCCGACGGTGAACAATTCCGAGACCAGAAGGCGACCGACGCGATCCCTATATTTTGCGCCGAGAATATGTTTGATTTTCCGATGTGTTTTTGTGTCATCCGACCCGTATTGGACAAGATCAATATCGGCAACACGCACATCGAACGGCTCAAGAACACCGTCAAACCTTGCTCCGGCAATGAAAATTTCGGCATTATTCGACACACATGTCATCGAAGCACGCGCGCCTGTGGGGACATAAACGCCTTCCGGCTCGCCACCCCACACATCATCAACGCGATTGCCAACGCGATCAAACTTCACGCCTTCAATTTCGACATCGACAGTTCCCGTTGCTGGAACAATCGAAGTCTCATAGTGCGGCACCTGATATTCGAAATGCTCGCCCCGCTTTAATTTGACGATGTTGAAATAATTAAGCGGCACGCGCGGGTCATCGCAATCAATAATCGGCCGATTGTGATTGTCATGTGGAGGTATATGCATACGCGAAGCTCCGATCTAATCGAGGGAATGTGTGGCCATGAAGGTTTGGAGATCAGACGAATCAGGATTGGCCGGTGAACAGCCGACGCGAGTGACAACGATTGCGGCTGAAGCCGAGCCGCGCTTAACACTGTCTTGTAATGATAAACCCGTTGCCAATCCGGTTACAAAGCCGCCCATGAAGGCGTCACCCGCGCCTGTTGGCTTTAGTGCGGTCACGCGATAAACCCCGAGGGAGAATTCATCGTCCTTGGTGATTGTGACAGACCCTTTTTCACCTTTTTTATAGATAACAACCGCAGCGCTCTCCCTCGCGAGCGAGCGCCCTAATTCAAGTCCGTCACTGCCTTTTGCGAGGACTGAAAACTCCTCGTCATTGCCGATAATGATATCGCATTTCGCGACAGCACGGCGGCAGATATCGGCAGCCTCCGCCTGATCCCGCCACGAATAAGCGCGATAATCGATATCCATGATAACCGGCAAATTGGCCTGATGTGCATGAGAGATCGCGGCAAATGTCGCCGCGCGTGACGGTTCCATGGCAAGAGATGTGCCGGTAATGATCAAAGCACCTGCGTGTTCATAGGGTAGATCCGCGACCTGATCCACCGACAGTTCAAAATCCGCAGCACCATTCCGATAAAGAACGGATTGGCAATTCTCGGAGCGGGTTTCGACAACGGCCAAAGATGTCCGCACACCGCCATCGTCCTCGCGCACATAGGCGCTACTAACGCCGTAACGTTTCAATTCGGCTTGAATATATCGCCCGACTGCGTCTTTTGACACGGTTGTCACAAGCGCGGCTTTGCCACCAAGCTGCGTGATTGCTGTTGCGATATTGGCCGCCGAACCACCGAGTGCGGGGAAAAACGCGCGCGCCTCTTCTATAAGCGTTCCCGGCGGATCGGCGTAAAAATCCATCCCCGCCCGCCCTAGCACGAGGAACTCATTGCAATGAAGGCGGGCGAGATCCAATTTCAAATTCCCTGCCTTTGTTTCAAACGGCCGCGCGCGACGTCATCGCGCGCTTTGCGGATGCTCTCACTCTCCGAGACTTCAGGAATGCCGATCTCCCACCAGGTATGACCTTCTGTTGTCCAGCCTTCATAAGGGTCCGTCTTCAAAGCGATCACGTAAGTGCGCTCCGCTTTACGCGCACGCAAGAAGGCGTCCTTCAAGCCGGCGATCGAATTCACCGTTTCCGCGTGGGCGCCCATCGCGCGCGCATGTGCTTCAAAATCCACAGAGAATGGCTCGGTCTCGATCCGGCTATCTTTGATCAACGTGCTGAACGAGACATTCCCCGTATTGTTTTGCAATTTGTTGATCACCGCGAAACCGCCATTGTCGCAAATGATCACGATCATCTTCTTGCCGGTAAGCACCGATGAATAAATGTCGGAATTCTGGATGAGATAAGACCCGTCACCGACGAAAACCACGGTTTCCTTTTCCGGCTCATCTTCCAATTGCGCCATGCGCGCGCCCCAGCCGCCGGCGACTTCATACCCCATGCAGGAGAACCCATACTCGACGTCTACGGTACCGATGCCTTTTGTCAGCCAATTCGCAGCGAGCTCTGACGGTAAGCCGCCAGCAGCCGATATCACGCGGTCGCGCGGATCGCACACCTCATTGATCGCGCCAATTACCTGCGCATACGAAATCGGCCGATTGGTTCCCTCTTTGTCCTGCGGGCTGATATTATCGCCGACATAATCATGCCAAGCTTGGCGCTGGTCCTTGGCGAAGCGACTCCAGCTTTCCGGCGATCGATAGGACAAAAGCGCTTGGCCTAGATCCTGCAACGCGAGTTTAGCATCTCCGACAACAGGCAATGCGCGATGCTTACCCGCATCATAACGACCAACATTGATGGTGATGATTCGTGCATCACGATCAAACGCCGTCCATGACCCCGTGGTAAAATCCTGCAAACGCGTTCCAATTGCGAGAACAACATCGGCCTTCTCGCCGATGGCATTTGCCGAATTTGAACCGGTTACGCCAATTGCGCCACAATTTAGCGGATGGCTTGCGAGCAAATTCGCTCGACCCGCAATTGTCTCGACAACGGGGATGTCATGCGCTTCGGCGAAAGCGCGCAACTCTTCTGTCGCTTTGGAATATTGTACACCGCCTCCGGCGATGATCATCGGCCGCTTGGCGGTTTTCAGAAGCGCGACCGCATCGGCAATATCACGAGAATCGGGCGCTTGCCGTCTGATCCGATGCACACGCCGCTCGAAAAATTCAACCGGGTAATCATAGGCCCATCCCTGAACATCCTGCGGAAGACCAAAAAAGGCAGGGCCGCAATCGACAGGATCGAGCATCGTCGCAATTGCAGCGGGCAATGATTGAATGATTTGCGCAGGATGGGTGATGCGGTCCCAGTAGCGCGTAACGGATTTGAATGCGTCATTCACGGTAGTCGTCGGATTGGAAAAATGTTCGAGCTGCTGCAACACAGGATCAGGCAGACGCGTCGCATAGGTATCGCCACACAACAGCAAAAGCGGTAAGCGATTGGCATGTGCTACAGCCGCCGCCGTCACCATATTGGTTGTGCCCGGCCCCGCCGAGGCTGTTGCGAACATAATGCGTTGACGCAGTTTGGCCTTAGAATAGGCGATGGCCGCAAGCGCCATGGATTGTTCATTCTGTCCACGCCACAAGGGCAAAATGTCACGATGCTGATACAGTGCCTCGCCCAAGCAAATGACATTGCCGTGCCCGAAAATGCTGAAACCGCCCGCGATGAGCCGCTCCTCCCCCTTTTCCGTCTCGATATATTGCGCTGCAAGATGTCGAACCAAGGCCTGCGCCATTGTTAGGCGAATAGTTTTTGCTGCGTGTTCCATGGTGATGAATACCTCTCTTGACGATTAAGACTAATTACTATCCAAATAAATTGCAATCGGTTGCAAAAGGGATCCGGCACGGTGAAAGAGATCGGAATTGGCGTGATTGGCGCGGGCTATATGGGCAAGGCCCATTCGGTCGCGATGGCCGCTGTCGGCGCCGTATTTAAAACAAATTTGCGCCCCGTTCTCGAGATGATTTGCACCACATCGCCGGAGGGAGCCGCGGCCCGCGCGCGGGAGTTCGGCTTTAAGCGGTCGACATCCGATTGGCGCGGCTTGGTAAACGATCCAAAAGTGAACGCAATCATCATCGCAAGTCCACAGGAAACACATCGCGAGATTGCGCTCGCCGCATTTGCAACAGGCAAGCCGGTATTTTGTGAAAAGCCGCTCGGTAATTCCATACAAGACGCGCGGGATTTGACGCGCGCGGCCGAACAAAGTGGCCTGCCGAATATGGTCGGGTTCAATTATATCAGAACGCCCGCATCGCAGCTTGCGCGCGAAATCGTTCAATCCGGAGAGATCGGCGACATCACCTACTTTCGCGGCGAGCACACGGAAGATTTTCTGGCCGATCCGCGCGCACCAGCCAATTGGCGAACGGATGGTCGCCCCAATGGCAATATGGGTGATCTTGCGCCTCATATTATTAATGGCGCATTGGCGCTTGCTGGTCCTATCCGCTCTGTTGTGGCCGATATCGAGATTGTTCACAAGACCAGGCCGACTGAAAATGGCCCGCGCGCCGTCACGAATGATGATCAAGCGCATATGTTATGCCGATTTGAAAATGGTGCGATGGGCTCGCTCTTTATCAGCCGCATCGCGACCGGTCGTAAGATGGGATACGCCTATGATATTTATGGCACGAAAGGTGCGATCCGCTTTGATGGCGAAGACCAGAATGCACTGCATCTTTATCGTATGGATGGACGCAGTGACCGGCAGGGATTTACAAAAATTCTAACGGGTCCGGAACATCCCGATTACAAAGCATTTTGCCTCGGCCCTGGCCACGGCACTGGCTATCAGGATCAGATCATCATTGAAGCGCGCGACTTTTTGTTGGCAATTGAAACAGGCCGCGCAGTCTGGCCTACCTTTCGCGACGGTTTACGCGTGAGTGAAACAATTGAGGCAGCCTTTCTCTCTCAACAGGAACGGCGCTGGGTTGAATTGACAGAAATTTCGGGAAGGTAAGAAGCATGACAATAGCAATCGGCAATGCGCCATGTTCCTGGGGTGTGGAATTTCCGGATGATCCGCGCAACCCGCCTTGGCAGCGCGTCCTCGATGAATGCAAAGCTGCGGGATATACGGGCATTGAACTCGGACCAATCGGCTTCATGCCCGAAGATCCGCATGTGTTGGGTGATGCGCTTGCGGCGAGGGGTCTTACCTTGATTGGCGGCGTTGTCTTTCGACCATTTCATGATGGCGCGAAGTGGGATGAGGTGATGGATGCGTCTGTCCGTACATGCCGCGCGCTTGTTGCGCATGGCGCCAAACATCTTGTGTTGATTGATTCGATTTCACCACGTCGTGCACCGACCGCCGGACGCCCCGACGAAGCCGAGCAGATGGAAAATGATGAATGGAACGCTTTTTGTGACCGATTTCGCACCATCGCGAAAATGGGAACAGAAGAATACGGCTTAACCGTTTCCGTTCATCCACATGCGGCTGGCTTTATTGATTTTGAGCGCGAGACGGAGCGACTTCTTGCCGAAATTGATTCCAAAATTCTGAAGCTCTGTCTCGATACAGGCCATTCACACTATGCGGGATTTGATCCAGTAGCCTTTATGAAGCGGTATCGTGAACGACTTGCTTATGTGCATTTCAAAGATATCGATCCGAATATTCGCGCAAAGGCCGTTGCCAATCGAACCGGTTTTTATGATGCATGCGGGCAAGGCATTTTCTGCAATCTCGGTAAAGGTATGACCAATTTCAAAGCCGTGCGTGATCTACTTCTCTCCACAGCGTATGAAGGGTGGTGCACTGTTGAACAGGATTGCGATCCGACTGGGCCGACATCACCTGTTGATGATGCACGCGCGAATCGCCAATTCCTGACATCAATCGGATTTTGAGAAGGATAACAAAAATGACGATTTTGAAATGGGGTATGATTGGCGGCGGCGAAGGAAGCCAGATTGGTCCGGCCCATCGCATGGCAACGTCCGTTGACGGGCTCTTTCAATTTGCGGCAGGCGCGCTTGATGTCGATCCCGCGCGCGGGCGTGAATTTGGCCAACGTCTTGGCCTTTCCAAAGATCGCGCATATGGTGACTGGAAAGAAATGCTTGCCGGCGAAAAAAGTCACCCGGACCGGATTGATCTCGTCACCGTCGCAACGCCGAATTCAACTCATTACGAAATTACAAAAGCGTTTCTTGAAGCCGGTATCGCAGTCCTATGCGAAAAGCCGATGACAGTGACGGTCGATGAAGCGGAAGATATTGCCGCCACCGCAAAGCGAACCAAAACAATCTGCGCCGTCAATTACGGTTACAGCGGATATCCTTTGGTGCGTGAGATGCGCGCTATGATCAAGCGCGGCGATCTAGGTAAAATTCGTTTGATCCGTACAGAATTTGCGCATGGATTTCATGCCGATGCTGCTGATGCCAATAATCCGCGCGTGCGTTGGCGCTATGATCCGGCACAAGCGGGAATCTCGGCACAGTTTGCGGATTGCGGCATTCACGCACTGCACCTTGCAAGTTTTGTTTCAGGCCAAGATGCAAAGGAGCTTTCGGCAAGTTTTGCATCATTGCTGACCGAACGCACGCTAGAAGATGATGCGTGGGTGTCGATCCGCATGGACGGCGGCGCATTGGTCCGACTTTGGACAAGCTCCGTCGCTGTTGGCCGCATGCACGGATTTAATATTGAAGTGTTCGGAGAAAAAGGCGGTTTGCGTTGGGCGCAAGAGTCGCCAAACCAGATGTTCTTCACGCCACTCAATGGCCGCACGCAGATTGTCGAACGTGGTGGCGCTGGCCAATCCCCAGAGGCTGCACGCGCAACACGCATCACCATCGGTCATCCAGAAGGATTTACAACTGCCATTTCGAATATCTATGCCGATCTTGCGGAAGTCATCTCTGCCAAGAAGGCGGGCCGTCAACCAGATTCTCTTGCTCTGTCTTACCCAACCGCTGTTGATGGCTTGCGTTCGATTGCGGCGATCAGTGCAGCCGTTCAATCGAACAATGACGGAGGTCGATGGCTCGACGCGCGTCCACCTTCACTGCGGTGACGGACATATAAGTATGCCAGCTATCTATCTGCTCCAGGAAATTGTGTAATTTAAAAATGGTAGCGGAGGGAGGCTACGGCCTATACAGCATCTTCTGGGTAAAGGTGGAATAGAGGACGCCGGGCTTCATAAATTGACGAATTTCTTCGTTCAAGATGCTTGGTCGGCCCCCCGCTCTGACCCCGCCCGTGACTAAAGTATATTTTCGGCGCGTCCTTCGCGCTTAATGGCGGCCATTACGAGAATCCGTGCCGAAAGGGGCTCATCAGCACGGGATTATATCCTATTCAATATCCATCGCCCAAATTTACATAAACCACTGATATAGCAGTATAAATATGATTTAAGATTTTTTAAGATTAGGCCAAGCAAATCATTTATAGTGCTGAAGTATTGTTTATCGTTATGTTGGCGTGTGTCATGAGGGCGGAATGTCCGGTCGGATCAAACTAACTCTATCCGGCGCCGTGCTATTGTTCCTTGTGGCCTTGTTCGGGACGGCGCGAGCGGACGATATCATCGTCTCAAAGGCCTATTTCGAGGACCCCTCAGCTGGTCTGACATTTTCCGAGATCCAGAAGCAAAATTTCAAGCCCTATGAAAGACCTTTCTCTAAGGGCTATAGCAGCTCCAATTTCTGGTTCAAACTAACGATTGATCCCTCTAAAATTACCCAATCGACGAACCTCGAGAATGGGACCATCATTCTGCGGATCAGACCCCCCTATTTACGCGAAGTAGAATTTTTTGATCCGGTTTATGAGAGCCCAAACCGCCGATTGTCGGGTGATAAACATTCGAGTGCGCTCGATGAATACCACTCTCTTAATCTAAGTTTTGTAATGCCGGCGGGCGAGACAGCACGCGATGTGTATGTTCGCTTAAATACCTCCAGCAGCACATTTATCAATTTCGAGGCCTATCCAAAGGGCGAAATGATTGGTCACGACTACTTGCAGTTGGGACTTTTTGCGCTCTTTATATCCTTCGTAATTGTCTCTATTTTTTATGGCTTTATTTTTCTGGCTCTATCCCACGATCGAATTTTCTATTTCTTTTTGATCAGGCAAGCCTGTTCACTCTATTGGGCAAGTGCCGCCTTTGGTATCGCACGATTTTTAATCCCTGACAGCCGCTTTGAGCATCCGCTCTATATGTGTGGCGCAGCCATTACGATTACACTCTCGTCGGAATTCTTTGATTTCTATTTCTTCCGTGAATTTCGAACTCGGAAATTTATACAAATCTTCCAATTGGTTCTGATGACCCTGCCTCTCATCTCGGCCGTGATTCTGATCATGGGTAATTTGCGCCTCGCGATGGAAGTCAATTTATCCTCTGCCATCATATTCACGTTTACAAGCGGCATCGGATCATGGCTCATCTATTCCGAAAAGGCGCCCAACAACGACCCGAACACCGTCCCTAAATGGCTGGTGAGCGGCTCCTACACTGCCATCATGATCTTTCTATTAATGACATTAACGCCTCAATTAGGCCTCTTTCCCAATGTCGAATTTGCAATCTATTCTGTGGCGTTTCATACGACAATTTCTACTGTTCTTTTGGGTATTATTTTAACCTATCGGTCCATCAAACTCAGAAGCCTTAAGGCCGCCGCTGAGATCGAACTTGCAATAATGGCCGAGCGCCTAAAATTAGAACAGCTATCGCGGCAGGATCAAGCGGCTCTGCTTGCCATGCTATCCCACGAATTGAAAACGCCTTTGGCTGGTATTCAAATGTCGTTAGGTGCCGCTTCTATTCAAGGAGATAAAAGCAAAAAAATTAGTCGCCTGCTTGGTGAAATGGCTGATTTGATTGATCGATGTCTCAATGTTGGAAAAATTGATGACGGCGTTATTACTCTTAAGATCGACCGTTGTGATGTTAGCCTCATGCTCAGCACAAAAATTGAAAATGGACCCGAACCAGGGCGCTTTATAGCAGAAATAAAGCCGGGCCTTCTGATTAAGACAGATCAAAAATTACTTGATGTCATCCTCACCAACCTAATCGACAATGCCGAGAAATATTCCGAACCAAACCATCCGATATTGATCGAAAGTAAAATTTCTAAGGCTTCCGAAAAATCTGGGATCGAAATTATAGTGTCCAATAGCCCGCGTGATCAGATTTGGCCGGATCCGGGAATGTTGTTTCAAAAATACTATCGCAGCGCGAGTGCTTTAAGGCAGGCAGGTTCCGGCCTCGGTCTCTATCTATCGCATAAATTGGCAGAACGTTTGGGGGGAGAGCTGTCTTATGCACCGGACGATCATCATGTGAGGTTTAGGCTATGGCTGTCCGCTTAGATCTTGTTGTAGTCGAGGATAATGACTTCCTGCGCGACACGATTGTGGAGTTGCTCCGCAATGTCGGCCATACCGCGACAGGCTTTTATTGCGCCGAGGAAATGGATGAAAAAATCGGCGCGACCATTCCTGATATCTATGTGCTCGACATTAATTTGCCGGGCGAAAGCGGTTTTGAGATTTCAAAGCGCATAAGGCAAGGCAACCCGAAAGCGGGCATTGTCATGTTTTCGGCACGCACAAAAATTGAGGATCGCGTCCACGGCTACCACCAGGGGGCGGATATATATTTACCCAAACCCGTGGATCCCGACGAGTTTTTGTCGGCCATTTCAGCATTGGGACGGCGGATCAAGCCGGATGAAAAGGCGGGGATCCGCATCAATTTGGATCGTCTGACGCTTGAGGGCCCGAAAGCGACGGTCCATGTCAGCCAAACCGAGGCCATGCTTTTGAGCCAATTTGCCACTGCCCAAGGTCAATTTTTAGAATATTGGGTGATTGTCGACCATTTTTTTGGCGCCGATGACATGAATCGATCGAGTCTTGATGCGCGAATAAGTTATTTGCGCAAAAAACTCGTTGAAGTGGGCGTGCCCTCTCCAGCCATTCAGGCCGTGAGGAAACAAGGCTATCGGCTATTGAGCCCGATTATGATCAAATCATAAGCACCGCTGAATTTTGGTCAGATTAAATTCATGTGTTTGGTTAATTTAGTGCCTCAAATTTAAGCTAATTTAAGTTTCAATTTTGCCAATTTGATACCCAACGCCGCATGGTTGGGTGCGTATCTGCCCTGAAATATTTCATTCGTACGTTCTTCTTGTCCAAGTTGAGCGAATGCTCACACTTGTCTGCACGCCTCTTGAGCGTCAAATCGCTACTTTTCCTCGCACTATACGCAGCGGGAATTACACTTGCATCGCTTCAGAGTGCTTTAGCCGCAACGCAAAATATCTCTTACAATTGTGGTGGCGACTCTTTCCAAGCGCCTACTGCGCCGGGTGATACTCTTGTCATTACCCTTACCGCAAATTGCAAAACACAAGACTCATCTGGAGGTTACGGCACAAATGTAACACTCAATAGAATTGAGCGCGCAGGCGTATCACAGACAATTGCATTTAACACAACATATTTAGCGGGTGACGTTTTCACTTATACTGTTGGCTCTAACACAACAATTTCCGTGACTTTTACTAATACAACCGCTAATTTTCAAACGACATCCGGAACTTCCTTTGCAGTGTATGCGCGCACACCCAATGTCCCAACCGGATTGAGTATTTCTCCCGCTACTGGATCAGCAAATGGTGGCACGACAGTTACGATTACTGGCGCTTCATTTGTCATCAATGGTTTAAACAACGCAGCTACATCTCTTGTTACCGGCGTAACCATCGGCGGTGTGCCGGTCCAGAGTTATACAGTTAGCCTTTTGGGGTATGTGGGCTCCTCTACAATTACCGCCGTAACACCTCCGGGAACCGCCGGGACCGCAAGTGTTGTTGTAACAAACATTACTGGGTCCAGTTCTGCCAACACGTTGTTCACTTATGCCGCTCCACCAACCGCAGTAGTCAATAGTGTCGCCGCGCAGACGCTCACTGTTAACAGCGCAATGACCAGCATCACACCACTGACGGGATCAGGCGGGAGCGGAGCCCTCACTTATTATGTCAGCTCCGGAACGCTCCCGACGGGCATCAGTATAAATTCCTCAACAGGCGTGATCAGCGGCACACCTTCGACAACCTATAGCACAGCCAATGTCGTCATCGCTGTTCGAGATTCGAGTAATATCTCCGCATCAACCACGGCTACCGTCAGCTTTACTGTTGCTTCTGTGCCGACGGCATCAGCAACGACGACAGCGCAATCTTTGACGGTTGGGACTGCCATGACGAGCTTTA
>DAIOVR010000080.1:0-1705 GCA_036758905.1 Beijerinckiaceae bacterium
AAACCGTTCTCGCCAATGAGCAAGTGATTGATGGACGCGGCTGGCGCTCCGGCGCGCTTGTTGAGCAGCGTGAACTGACGCAATGGTTCTTTAAAATTTCAGACTACGCGCAAGAACTCAACGATGCGTTAGACGGTTTAGAGCGTTGGCCTGAAAAGGTCCGTCTGATGCAAAAAAATTGGATCGGCCGATCAGAAGGTCTTTCCGTTCGATTTGCACTCGATAAAGCCACAGCGCCTTCAGGCGAGAGCGAAATCGAAATTTATACAACCCGACCCGATACGCTCTTTGGTGCGAGCTTTGTAGCCTTAGCGCCTGAGCATCCTTTAGCCAAAAAGGCGGCAGCCCATAACCCGCAGCTCGCGACCTTTATCGACGATTGCCGGAAAATGGGTACAGCCCAAGAAGCTATTGATAAGGCTGAGAAAAAAGGCTTCGACACGGGTATTCGTGTGGCCCACCCCTTCGATCCGAATTGGACGCTTCCCGTCTATGTCGCCAATTTTATTTTAATGGATTACGGCACAGGCGCCATCTTCGGATGCCCGGCGCATGATCAACGCGATTTTGATTTTGCAACGTCCTATAAACTTCCGATCAAAACGGTTGTTTGCCCAACCGATGCTGATCCAAAAACCTATCAAGTGGGCGACGCGCCGTTTGATGGTGAAGGACTGTTGATCAATTCGTCATTCCTTGATGGAATGACGATCGCACAAGGCAAAGAAGAAGTAGCCAAACGGCTTGAATCGGTTTCGCTCGGTACATCGCCCGTTGGCAAGCGCAAGGTGAATTTCCGTCTGCGCGATTGGGGAATTTCACGGCAACGCTATTGGGGTTGCCCGATCCCCGTCATTCATTGCGAAGTATGCGGAACGGTTCCTGTTCCAATCAAAGACCTACCGGTTAAATTACCGGAAGATGTGACCTTCGATGTTCCTGGTAATCCGCTGGATCGCCATCCGACCTGGAAACATGTTGGCTGCCCACAATGCGGTAAAGAGGCGCGGCGTGAAACGGATACGATGGATACTTTCGTGGATTCATCTTGGTATTTTGCGCGCTTTACCGATCCATGGATCGAGGATCGCCCAACGGATCGCAAAGCGGTCGATGGCTGGTTACCGGTTAACCAATATATTGGCGGCATTGAGCACGCGATTTTGCACTTGCTCTATTCACGCTTCTTCACGCGGGCCATGCAGAAGACGGGTCATGCGGGGATTAGCGAGCCGTTCGACGGTCTCTTCACCCAAGGCATGGTGGTTCATGAAACCTATCGTGATGCCAATGGCCAATGGGTCTCGCCTGCTGAAGTGGAAATCATCAGCGATGGCGCGGATCGTAAGGCGAAGCTTTTATCGTCTGGTGCTCCCGTTGAAATCGGCTCGATCGAAAAAATGTCGAAATCAAAGCGGAACACGATTGATCCCGACGATATCATCGGCACATTCGGAGCCGATACGGCGCGCTGGTTCATGCTTTCCGATTCGCCTCCAGAACGCGATGTGATCTGGACCGAAGAAGGTGTTCAAGGTGCCGCCCGTTTCGTGCAGCGCCTGTGGCGTCTTGTGGGTGAAGTCGCTGATCTTTCGCCTTCTCCCAATGCCCATGATGCCGCAGCGGAAGATGCCGTTCTTACCATACGTAAGGCAGCTCATCGCGCCGTCATTCGTGTTGAAGAAGATGTAGAGCGCCTTCGGTT
>DAIOVR010000080.1:1805-4737 GCA_036758905.1 Beijerinckiaceae bacterium
GCGCTTGAAGGAAAGCCCGTCAAAAAAGTCGTTGTGGTTCCGCAAAGGATCGTCAATGTCGTCATTTAAGGGCCTTAATCGCGCCAAAAATCTGATTTTGACAGGTTTGGCCATCCTTTCCGTGATGGTGACGACGGCGTGTATCAGGCCTCTTTATGGGCCCTTGGCTGGGGGCAGTGCCGTTCAGCGGGAGCTCGCAGCCATTGATGTTGCGCCCATCAACAATGAGGTTGGCCATTATTTAAGAGAAGAACTGCTGTTTAATCTCTCCGGCGGTAATTACACGTCTCTTGAGCATAAATATAAATTAGTCATTACGACGAACGAGAATACGATCTCCGCAGCCATCGATACAACTTCTGGTCGGGCTGATGCGGCAGCGCTTCGATTAACGGCTCAATTTAAGTTAACCGACCTCAATGAGAAGACACTTCTCGAAAGTTCCGCCTTTGCTACCGCGTCCATCGATCGCCTCTCACAACGCTTCGCTGCCGTTCGGGCGCAAAGGGATTCGCGGATTAGGGTGGCGAAAGACGTGGCCGAACAAATTCAACTTAACCTTGCGGCCTATTTTTCTAGCCGATCATAAATTCGGAGCGTCGATAAGATGGTGGCGCTAAAAGGCGGAGATGTTGATCGGTTCGTTAGAAAGCCCGATCCACGTTTTTCGGTCGTTTTGGTCTATGGGCCAGATGCGGGTTTGGTACATGAGCGCTGTCGCCACATTGCGCGCTCTTTGGTTGATAATCCCGATGATGCGTTTCAACTCATCCGGATGGATGGCGATGATTTAGGCGGTGATGCCAGCCGGATCGTCGATGAGGCCAATACGCTTGGGCTCTTTGGCGGTAAACGCGCAATATGGGTACGCTTGGGTTCACGGCAGATCAATTCGGCCATTGAACCCCTTCTTTCAGCAAAGCCAGAAAACCCCATTATCATCGAAGCTGGTGACCTACCCGCCAAGCATGCGTTGCGGTCGGGCATCGAAAAATCGGGCCATGCGGTCGCCTTGCCCTGTTACGCTGATGAAGGGCGTGACCTGCCGCGCCTGATTGACGAGATATTAGGCGAACATTCGTTGAAGGTAACGCCCGAAGCCAAAGCTCTCATGACAGGGCTTTTGGGCGCTGATCGGCTTCTTTCTCGCAGCGAAATCGAAAAATTGGCGCTGTTTGCCCGCGGAAAGCAAATGGTAGGCGCAGAGGATGTCGAAGCGATTATGGCGGACGCGTCGGCCTTAGCCACTGATATGCTAACGGATGCCGTCTTCATGGGTGATTCCGTCGGCGCGGATATCGCCTTGCATCGTTCGCTCAAAGAGGGGCAGGATTCGAGCGTTATTGTTGGCGCATTATTGCGCCACGCGCTGGTACTTGCCAAATCCCGGATCGGTCTTGATCGCGGGCAGACCATGCAAGATGTCGAACGCCAAGCGCGGATCTTCTTCAAGCGCAGCGCGGCTTTTCAGCGGCATTTGTCGCTGTGGTCGCTCTCTAGCCTCGAAAATGCCATTACGACACTCGGTGAGGCGCAAGCAGCTTGCCGAAAAAATGCATCCCTTGGCGAAAGCCTGGTTTCTCGGGCCTGCCTCACCTTAGCTATTGCCGCTCGCCGCTCGCAGGCCGGGCGCGCTTAATCGCGCAGACGGCGGCAAACGGCGTCTAACTGCTCGAGCGTCCGATATTTAATCTTCAACTCACCGCCGCGTGAACCATGCGTAATTGAGACTGATAGACCGAGAACATCTTCAATTGCCTTTTCAAGCGCCCGGGTATCCGGGTCCTTTTCACGGCGCCGTGCCACCTGAGGCGCTTTTTCGGCTTTATCGTCCTCATTGGCGATGCGTTCGACATCACGAACCGTCATGCCGCGCTCAATGATCCGGCGCGCTAAGGCTTCCGGATCTTTGACGGATAAAAGCGCCCTGCCGTGGCCCGCGGTCAATTCGCCGCTGGCAAGCAGCGCTTTCACGCTATCAGGCAAACGGGCTAGTCGGATGGTATTGGCAATGTGACTGCGGCTTTTTCCGATGATTTTGGACAGATCATTCTGTGAATAGCCATATTCAGCAATCAGCTGCTCATATCCCAAGGCCTCTTCAAGCGCATTGAGGTCGGAACGTTGAACGTTTTCGATAATGGCAATCTCAAGCGCTTCTTTATCGCCGGCTTCGACAATAATAATCGGCACATCGTGCAAGGACGCCCGCTGCGCCGCGCGCCAACGGCGTTCACCCGCAATAATCTCGAATACATCTTCCATGCCGGGGATGTTCCGGACGAGAATCGGTTGAATAATGCCCTTTTCACGAACCGAATTGACGAGATCATCCAGATCGGCTTCGACAAAGGTACGGCGCGGGTTGCGCGGGTTTGGCCTTAGGAACTCGGTCGGCACGCGTCTTTGGCCACGGGCGCGCTCAGCGGGAATGGCCGCCTCGCCAACATCGCCAATCAATGCCGCAAGTCCGCGACCCAAACGTGACCGGGTGGGCTCCTCAGCCATAGTAAATCCCCTTATCTAACGAATATAATGATATTTAATCAGGCGGCCTGCAAAGCCCGCTCGCGCTGAATAACCTCGGAGGCAAGGCGCAAATAGGCCTGTGCGCCCGTTGATTTGAGATCATAGAGCAACACAGGCTTGCCATGCGATGGCGCTTCCGACACGCGAACATTGCGCGGGATCACCGTGTCGTACACTTTGGTTCCCATGAAGGCGCGGACATCGTCAACGACTTGCGAGCAAAGATTGTTACGCGCGTCAAACATGGTCAGAACAATGCCGTGGATCGACAGGCCGGGATTCAGCGACTCGCGAACCTGATCGACGGTTTTGAGCAGCTGGCTCAATCCTTCAAGCGCAAAGAACTCGCACTGCAACGGCACCACAACCGCATCAGCCGCAGCCATTGCATTGATGGTCAGCA
>DAIOVR010000080.1:4837-11193 GCA_036758905.1 Beijerinckiaceae bacterium
CCAATGGCAGCCAGAGCCGTTCCGAGATTGATCGCGGTCGTCGTCTTGCCAACGCCACCCTTCTGATTGGCAAGCGCCAGAACGCGCGGCTTTTGACCAGAGCGCGACAACCGGATGGAAGCGAGATCGGACTTTTCCATGGCATAAAACCTTTTCACAAAACCTGACGTCACGCCTTCAGATGGGCTTCGATCACTTCGACAATATGGCCGGATGGATCCGTGACGCTCTGGTGTATTTTCGCCTGTATATTCCAATATTTAGCGGCTTCCGTCAATTCCGCATCAACATCTTGTCCCTTTAGAAACAGGCCTATACACGGATTTTTGGTAAGTTTTGCTTGCATTTCCAAAAGCTCTTTAAGAGACGCCAAAGCGCGAGCCGACAGACAATCAATCTGCTCTGGCAGGACAGCAAACGCGGCTTCAATGCGGCAATCATGAACGGTTGCGGGCAGTTTTAGGGTGCGCGCAACCTCGCGTAAAAATGCCACTTTTCGCCCATTGCTCTCGACCAGATGCATATGAAAGCCAGGCCGGTCTGCTAAAAGGATAGCGATCACCAAACCCGGAAATCCGGCGCCGGATCCGATATCAACCCAGATCTGCGCATCAGGAGCAAATTTCGCCAATTGGGCGCTATCGACAATATGACGCGTCCAGACGCTCGACATCGTTCCGGGACCGACAAGATTTTTGATCGTCTGCCAGCGCTGGAGCAAGCCGACATAGAGATCGAAGCGATCCATTGTTTCACGTGAAACAGAGAGCAGCGGGATTGCCCTGAGACGATCCTCTTCTAGATCTAGCGTAGCGCGACCTAACTTTCCGGCCATACTCATTGCACCTGATGATCCGGCGCTTTACTGCGACGGCGCGCCTTAGCAGCCAAAACGGTTAGGGCTGCGGGAGTCATGCCCTCGATCCGACCGGCCTGCCCCAAAGTTCGGGGTTTCACCAATGAGAGCTTATTCCGCAATTCGCTCGAGAGCCCGGATATGTCCGAATAGTCCATATCAGCCGGCATCACGAGCAACTCATCCCGTTTAAAGGATTCGATATCCTTTTGCTGCCGATCCAGATAAACGGCGTAGCGCGCATCATTCTCTAAACGATCGACCATTTTGGGGCCGAATCGATTGAGCTCCGGCCAGAGCTGCGCGAGGCATTCCAGCGTCTGTCCTGGATAAGAGAGAACATCAAACGCCGTCCGACGAATACCATCTTGGTTAAGCTTAAGCCCGCGCCCGATTGCCTCGGTTGGCGTAACGGTCAGACTTTTGAGAAGCGCCCGCGCCTCTTCAAGAGCCTTGAACCGAAGTTCGAAATCGGCTCTCCTCGCCTTACCGACAAGGCCCCAACTCAACCCCTTGGGTGTCAGACGCTCATCGGCATTATCAGAGCGCAATGAAAGCCGATATTCCGAACGGGACGTAAACATTCTATACGGCTCGGTTACGCCTTGCGTCACGAGATCATCAATCAACACGCCAATATAGGCTTCGGTACGATCGACAACCACTCCGTCCGAACCGCTCGCTCGACGCGCAGCGTTTAATCCGGCGATCAAGCCCTGGGCGCCCGCTTCTTCATACCCGGTCGTGCCATTGATCTGTCCGGCGCAGAAGAGACCCTTAATCACTTTGGTTTCCAGCGTTGGCCAGAGGGATCGAGGATCAAGGAAATCATATTCGATGGCATAGCCCGGCCGAATGATGCGCGCTTTTTCCAGCCCTGGAATGCTGGCGACAAAGGCGGCTTGAACCGCCTCTGGCATTGAGCTCGAAATGCCATTTGGGTAAACGGTCGGGTCGTCGAGACCTTCAGGTTCCAAAAAGATCTGATGGGTCGTTCTGTCTCCGAATCGAACGACCTTATCCTCAATCGACGGGCAATAGCGCGGTCCCCTGCCCGCGATCTGACCTGTATAGATAGGCGCACTGCCGAGGCTTTGCCGAATAATCTCATGCCCGGCTTCCGTCGTGGCGGTGACGCCACAACCGATTTGCTTCTGCTCAATCTTTTCCGTCATGGACGAAAACGGCTCAATCGGATCGTCGCCATATTGCATCTGGAGCCGATCCCACTCGATTGTCCGGCCATCGAGCCGTGGCGGCGTTCCCGTCTTTAACCGACCAAGTTCAAAACCCGCAGATTGAAGCGCACCCGACAACCTACGCGCTGGCGGCTCGCCAATACGCCCAGCTGAAAACCGGATCGGACCAATATGGACCAATCCGTTCAAGAACGTCCCAGCGGTCAACACAACCGCGCCCGCCTTGAACCGACGCCCATCTTTCAATATGACGCCACCAACCTGACCGACATTCTCATCAATGATCAAATCATCGACCATACCTTCGATAAAACTTAATTGTTGCGTCTCCCTAAGAAGCTTCTGGACGGCTAATCGATAAAGCTTCCGATCCGCTTGCGCACGCGGGCCTCTGACGGCCGGACCCTTGCTACGGTTTAAGACGCGAAATTGAATACCACCTAAATCCGCAGCACGCGCCATGATCCCATCAAGAGCGTCAATCTCTCGGACGAGATGCCCCTTTCCCAAGCCACCAATGGCTGGGTTACAGGACATCGTCCCAACCGCATCAAGCGACGTTGTGACCAAGGCGGTACGAGCACCAAACCGTGCTGCTGCCGCAGCAGCCTCCGTTCCGGCGTGGCCCCCACCGATGACGATCACATCAAAATGATCGCTCGCATCGGCGGTCGCCTGCAATGGCGCTGCGTCCTGTTTCACGTGAAACACCCCATCTTATTTCCCGATGCAAAACTGGGAGAACAGTTGATCCAAAATATCATCGACGCCGATGTGACCCGTCACCCGAGCCATCGCCCGCATCGCCATTCGAACCTCTTCGACGACCAGTTCCGTGCCCGCTGAATGAAGGATGGCCAAAGTCCTGTCAACCGATTCGACCGCCTCTGATACCGCTTCGCGTTGCCGCGCACGGGTCAGCACAGCACCTTCCCCATTCTGCCCGAGGCGATCTGCAACGCGCTCGGTTAAAACCTCTAAAAATTCATCCATACCCTCACCCGTCAACGCCGATATCCTAAGATCGCCGGCCTCAACGGGGAGCTTATCAATTTGCGTAATCACCGGAACCAAAAGTCCAGCTATGCCTGCAAGCTCCATCGGCAGGTCCGCCGCAGACTCCTCCGCCGCTCTGAGCCACACCACAATATCGGCAGCCTCAGCCCGCGCGAGCATTCGCCTGACGCCTTCCTGTTCAATCTCATCGGACGAAATTCTTAGACCAGCCGTATCAAGTACGGTTACCGGATACCCACCTAAATCGAGTCGCGCCTCAACAATATCGCGAGTTGTTCCCGGTATTGATGAAATAATCGCAATGTCCCGTTGCGCCAAGACGTTTAACAGCGTCGATTTACCGGCATTCGGCGCACCTGCCAAAACGATCGTCACGCCTTCACGAAGGCGCTCACCACGATCGCCTGTGGCGAGAACCTTCGCCATTTGATGTCGTATATTTGAAAGCCGAGACCCTACTTCGTTCAAAACGCCAGCACCAACATCACCTTCATCCGAGAAATCTAGACTGGCCTCGAAAAGCGCAAGGATTGCGATGAGCTCGGCGCGCCACTGATCAACCTCCCGACTCAAACCGCCGGCTAATTGGCGAATAGCTTGTTGTCTTTGCTGTTCCGTCTCCGAATCAATTAAATCGGACAGTCCTTCGGCCTGAGCAAGATCCATCTGCCCATTATCGAGGGCACGGCGCGAAAATTCTCCCGGCTGTGCCAAACGGAATTCCGGTAATTTACCTAAGCTCTCAAGCAGGAGTGCCACAACACTTATGGCCCCATGACAGTGAAACTCAACCGTATCTTCTCCGGTGAAACTAGCTGGAGCCGGAAACCAGAGACAAAGCGCCTGGTCAATCACCCGTCCATCCGGTGTCTTCAATGACCGAAGCGCCGCACGACGCGGCAACAATGTACCAACACTCAGACCATCAAGAGCAAGCTGAGCTTTTGGTCCACTCACCCGAACAACGCTTAAGCCCGATTTCCCCCGGCCTGTCGCCACCGCAAAGATCGTATCGCTCACGAATCGATCCTCATTTCACCAGGTGACACCGCGTATCAGGTATTCATCGATTCAAAGAAGTCGGTATTGGTCTTGGTCTGACGTAATTTATCGGCCAAGAACTCAATCGCGTCGACCGTTCCCATCGGGTTAAGAATGCGACGCAGAACATACATCTTCTTAAGCACATCGGCCGGTACGAGAAGCTCTTCCTTACGGGTTCCGGAACGCGTGATATCGAGCGCTGGGAAGACGCGCTTATCAGAAACTTTACGGTCCAGAATAATTTCCGAATTGCCCGTACCTTTAAATTCTTCAAAGATCACTTCGTCCATACGGCTTCCCGTATCGATGAGAGCCGTTGCGATAATGGTCAGCGAGCCGCCTTCCTCAATGTTACGCGCCGCACCAAAGAAACGCTTCGGACGCTGCAATGCATTGGCATCGACGCCACCTGTAAGCACCTTACCGGATGAAGGCACTACCGTATTATAGGCACGACCCAAACGCGTAATCGAGTCGAGCAAAATCACGACATCACGGCCATGCTCGACGAGGCGCTTTGCCTTCTCAATGACCATTTCCGCGACTTGAACGTGGCGAGAAGCTGGCTCATCGAAGGTTGACGAAACAACCTCACCATTAACCGAGCGCTGCATATCGGTTACTTCTTCCGGACGCTCATCAATCAGCAAGACGATCAAATAGCATTCGGGATGATTGGTCGTAATCGATTGCGCGATATTTTGCAGCAATACGGTCTTACCCGTCCTAGGCGGCGCAACAATCAAGCCGCGCTGGCCTTTCCCGATCGGTGAAACAATATCGATGACACGCGCAGAAAAATCCTTCCGCGTCGGATCTTCAATCTCAAGCTTCAAACGCTCATTCGGATAAAGCGGCGTCAAATTGTCGAAATTGACCTTGTGACGTGACTTTTCCGGATCTTCAAAATTGATTGTGTTGACCTTGACCAGCGCGAAATAACGCTCGCCATCTTTCGGACCACGAATTTGGCCCTCAACAGTGTCGCCCGTCCTTAACCCGAAACGCCGAATCTGAGCTGGTGAAACATAGATATCATCGGGACCGGCCAAATAATTCGAATCCGGCGAGCGCAAAAAGCCGAAGCCGTCGGGAAGAACTTCAACGACGCCCTCGCCAATAATTTCCGTCTCGTTAGCCGCAAGCTGCTTCAAGATCGCAAACATCAATTCCTGTTTGCGCATCGTCCCCGCATTCTCGACCAACAGCTCATCGGCAAACGCCAACATCTCGGTCGGGGACTTCTTCTTAAGTTCTTGAAGCTTCATCTCGCGCATAAACAGACTCTATGGTGCAGCGACGCCTTCCGGCATCACAAAAGGGTAATTTGGGAAAATCAAAACCAACAGACATCCAGCGAACTGAGCTGGCCCAACCGACTGAGAAAGCGAGGATGCCACCCGTCAAGATTGGAGGTTTCGAGAACAGAACAAAGCTTCGATACCGTCTTTTTTATGAAAGGGCAAGCGAGACGCTAAACGGATCAATTTAAAATGGTTTAAGGATGACAAGCGCCACCGCTGCAATCATCAGAAGCGTCGGTATCTCATTGAAAACCCGATAATATTTTGACGAATGGCGATTTTCATCTCGGGCAAACCGTTTAACCTGCCCAACCATCATGCCATGCGCACCACTGAGAATCAGCACGGCCAATAATTTGGCGTGAAACCAACCCTCACCGACCGCACCACTTGAAAAAGCCATCCATAAACCGGCGATCCACGCAACAACCATCGCAGGCGTCATAATGGCCTTCAATAGCCGTCGTTCCATGATCTTGAAGGTTTCAGACGTCGCCGAACCAACTTCAACCGTCGAGTGATAAACGAACAATCTCGGCAGATAGAGCAATCCGGCCATCCATGAGATGACCGCTAGCACATGCAAGACTTTAACCCATAGATAAACCAAACTCAGCTCCGCACCCGTTTGACCAATCTTTCAACATGCGCAACGGGTGTTTCTGGAACGATCCCATGACCCAAATTGAAAATATGGGGCCCCTTCGAGAAAGCTTCGATAATACCGTCAACACGACGATCCAACTGATCGCCACCTGCTACCACCGCCAACGGATCAAGATTACCCTGCACTGGCTTTAGCGGTTGAAGCGTGGAAGCGGCCCAGTGGGGATCCGTACCCCAATCAATAGCCACCGCATCAGCACCCGTTTTCGCGGCATATTGAACGTGATTAGCGCCTGATCCGCGACCAAACACAATAAATTTCGCTTGCGG
>DAIOVR010000081.1:0-9350 GCA_036758905.1 Beijerinckiaceae bacterium
TTCGTGCGACATTCTTTTGCAGATCGTGCCACCGTGTCGCATGAAAAAGAGAGATTTCGATGGCGGAAGCGGACCATAACCATAAACACACCGAAAATGCCCGTAAGGGATCGCGTTCATACCACTATCGGGCTTTTTCCGTTCATGTGTTTACCGCCTCCGGCGCGGCCATCGCTTTTTTGTCGCTTACCGCCGCGATCGAACATCAAATGGGACTGGCTTTCGCATGGCTCGGCCTTGCCCTTCTGGTTGACGGCATCGATGGCAGCTTCGCGCGTGCTTGGGCGGTCAAGACCTACGCTCCCCAGCTTTCAGGCGATGTGCTCGATTTGGTTGTCGACTATGTCACCTATGTTTTCGTGCCCGCGGTCATTTTGCTCATGAGCGGAATTTATCCGCATTGGCTCTTAGCGACCCAAGGGGCGATCATCGTTTTATCGGCAGCGCTCTATTTTGCATCGAACACGATGAAGACCGATGATTATTGGTTCCGCGGCTTTCCTGCCGTTTGGAATCTCGTTGTATTTCTTGTGCTCGTATTTGATCCGCCTGCGATTATCGCCACTTTGGGCATTATCGGCTTAGCGCTTGCGCAGGCGTCCAATTTTACCTTTGTCCATCCCGTTCGTGTAAAAATGCTGCGGCCCTTAACCCTCACTTTGCTGGTTGTGTGGTCGGCAGCGGGCATTGTAGCCATTCTCGAGGATATGCTCGTTGATCCGCTAACAAAATGGACGCTTGGGCTTATCGGGTTTTATTTTCTCGCCCTCGGCCTGTTGCGGCGGGAACAGACATCAGATCTTCAATCACCGGAATAACGGCCAATAACAAGAGCAATATGGCCAGAAAAAGCGTTGCGATAAAGCCGGAATAATTAAACCCGATGGCGCCTAAAACTCCGCCCGTAAAGAAGAGAAAAATCAACGTGGCGAGCAGCCGCATTTTCGGCCAATCGGCCACGACCCGTTCGGATAGATCGGTGTTGCGGTTGATATAAACAAACTTACCCAATTCGATACCGATATCGGTAACCATTCCGGTAATATGGGTCGTGCGAATACGAGCGCCTGAAAGCTTGGTAATCATCGCATTCTGTAACCCCATGATGAAACAGAGCAGCATCACGGTCAGCGGAACAATAAAGCCCTTATAAGATTGCAGCCATTCTCCCAAAAAGCCGAACCCACCGAGCAAGGCAGCCTCCAAGAGCAAGGGCAGGGCAAACTGGCTTTGCATTCCTTTTCTCCGTCCCCAATTGATCAAGATCGCCGAAGTACCCGCGCCAGCCACAAACGAAAAGATCGCGGCAAAAGCTGCTTCAACTTTCATAAGATCACCCAACGCCAATGCATCGGCTGCGGCGGATGCAATGCCCGTCATATGCGAGGTATATTGGCGAATGGCCATATAGCCGCCGGCATTCGTCGCACCGGCAATAAAGGTCAGAAACTGGGCAAGGTGCTCGTCAAATCGCTCGCTTCGATCACGCCCGGCGACTTTTCGAAAATACTGAAACAAACCAATCTCCCTATTTTCCTATTAGCCCTTACGGAAAAAATCAGTGTTGGTAGACGGATCTCTAAGTCGATAGTTTCGCTCTTGCCGTGACAAAAGACAACGCCCGCCTAAAAGGGCGGGCGTTGATTTACGTGATAAGCGTTTAAACCTTATGCGCTTTGGATACCCTTGACGTACCAATCGATCGTCGCGAGATCGCCGAGACCCATCTTCTGGCCTTCCTTGACCTTCAACGCACCGCCCTGATCATAGATTGGGCCGGTGAAGACGTCATACGAACCGGCCTTATAGCCTTCGATGACCTTATTGGCTGCGTCCTGAGCGTCCTTGGCGAGCGATGCGTTATAGGCGGAAACCTTAACAGCGCCTTCCTTGATGCCATCCCAGAAATCTTCCGACTTCCAAGTGCCAGCAATCGCCGCCTTAACGCGCGCCGTATAATGCGGACCCCAAATGTCTTCGATAGCCGTCAAATGTGCCTTTGGAGCAAATTTCGACATATCGGCACCCTGACCGAAACCGAAAATGCCTTTCTTCTGGCAGAATTGCAGAGGAGCAGGGCTATCCGTATGCGTTGCGATCACGTCGCAGCCAAGGTTAGCCAATGTTTCCGTAGCAGCGGTTTCCTTCGCTGGGTCGAACCACGAGTCGATCATGACAAGCTTGGTCTGGATCTTTGGATTAACCGCTTGCGCTGCAAGGGTGAACGCATTCACGCCCATCACGACTTCTGGAATTTTGAACGAGCCAAGATAACCGATGACGCCGGACTTCGACACCTTACCAGCAATCGTACCGGTTACGGCGCGGCCTTCATGGAAGCGTGAGTTATAGGTCGAAACATTCGCCGCACGCTTAAAGCCCGTGCAATGTTCGAACTTCACATCTGGGAATTCTTTTGCGACTTCGAGGACCTGATCCATATAACCGAATGAGGTTGCGAAAATCAGCTTGTTACCCTGACGGGCAAGGTCGCGAAGAATTGGAATCGCACTGGCATCTTCCTTGACGTTTTCGACATAGGTCGTCTTAACCGCGCCACCGAGAGCAGCTTCCATTTCACGGCGGCCCTTGTCATGCGCCCAGGTCCAGCCGTAATCGCCAACTGGGCCTAAGAAGATGAAGCCGACTTTATATGGTTCGGCTGCTTGAGCCGAAGCGCCAAGGAGCGGAAGTGTCGAGGCTGCACCTACCGCTTTAACAAAATCGCGTCTCGTAAACTTGGTCATGAATACCCTCCTAGAGTTTTACAAAAAATTCAGCCATTCGGAATGAAAGGCTTACCAAGACATGCGGGGGCTTTACCGTCTTTTCCGTCGCGGGACGAAATAAGCGCCAAGACGATAACCGCAATGAGATAGGGCATTGCTGCCCAAAACTGAGATGGAAAAATCGCGTGACCGGAGGCTTTTGCATAAAGCTCAAGCGCCATCAGCACACCGAAGAAATAGGCACCCGCTAAAAGGCGACCCGCACGCCACCCCGCAAAGACGACCAGCGCCAGCGCAATCCAACCGCGGCCCGCCGTCATTTGTTCGGCCCAAAGCGGACTGATCACCATCGAGAAATCGGCGCCCGCGATACCTGCAATCGCGCCGCCAAAGGCGACAGCCGCATAACGAATGGCAATGACCGGATAGCCAATTGAGTGGGCAGAAAGATCATTCTCGCCAACGGCCCGTAAAACGAGCCCCGCTCTGGTTTTGTTGATGAACCATCCAATCGCCAGAACGAGTACAATGGCAAAATAAACGAATGGGCTATGGCCAAAAACTACCCGCCAGAAACTGTCATTGGCGAGCGCGTCAGGGAAGGGCGATTCAATCGGATCAATCGCGATGCCGACGTAATTCGATCCGATAAGGGACGAAAGCCCGATACCAAAAATAGTAAGGGCTAATCCAGTCGCAACCTGATTGGCACCAAGCGATAAGACCAAAACCGCAAAAATCGTCGCAGCAGCCGCTCCGGCAAGCGTTGCCACCAATATACCAAGCCACGGGTTACCCGTTTCGAAGGTAACCGCAAAGCCGGCAATGGTGCCAACAAGCATCATACCTTCAACGCCTAGATTGATAACGCCGCTTTTCTCGACAACCAGTTCGCCGGAGGCTGCCAACAAAATCGGTGTCGTAATGCCGATAACGGTGACAAGTGCGTCAATGATAAATGTCATTGTCATGAACGCGCCCCCTTGCTGGAGGAGGAGGCTGTACTGATCCTGATGCGATACCGCACCAAGAGATCGCTGGCGAGAATAGCGAACAACAAGAGAGCCTGGAACAATCCGGCCGTGGCATTTGGCACATGCACAACCGTCTGCGCCACCTGCCCACCAACATAGGTGATGGCCAAAACAATACCGGCGATAAACACACCAATAGGATGAGACCGACCAAGCAGCGAAACAATAATCGCCGTAAAGCCATAGCCGGATGGATAGCCCAGATTAAGCCGTGTCAGTTGCATCAACTCGAGAACGCCCGCCAACCCCGCCATCGCACCGCTAATCATCAAAGTAGCCCAAACAATACCATTTGAACTAAACCCGCCATAGCGTGCTGCGTGCGGTGCCTCACCAATCGCACGAACAGAAAAGCCGAACACCGTACGCGAGACGATAATATAGAAAATCACGGCACCGATCAGTGCTACCAACAGACCAGGCGGAATTCCGCTATCCCATAATTCATGTGGTAATAATTGAGCGTCTGTCAGCTGCGCCGTTTGCGGAAAATTATGGCCATCCGGATCTTTCCATGGCCCCGTAATCAAATAGCTCAAGAGTTGCAGCGATACATAAACGAACATCAAACTCGAAAGAACTTCGCTTACGCCGTAACGGGTTCTAAGGACCGCAGGAATGGCGGCATAAATAGCGCCTAATACCATTCCCACAAGGATCATCAGCGGAATGATCCAAAATCCAGTCATGGATTGGGTGGCGAATGCAACACCTGCCGCACCAATCGCACCCAAAATATACTGTCCCTCGGCACCAATGTTCCAAATTTTGGCTTGATTGCCCAGAGATAGACCAAGCGCAATGATGATAAGGGGCGCAGCCTTCGAGGCCACGTCACGCCATTTATAAACATCAAGAACCGGTGTGAAAAACAATTCCCAAACAGCCTGCGGTCCATCATATCCAAGACCATCAAAGATAATGACCCCCAACAGCATAATCGCAATCACGGACAAAACGGGCGTCATCACCAGCATCGTCCGGCTTGGTTCAAGTCGTTTCTCAAGCCTAAGCCGCATGGATCCCTCCTGCGCTATTGGCTGGTGTGGCGTGGCTGCCACCCATGAGCAACCCTAATTCCTGTACGCTCACGTCTCCAACGGGACGTGGCGTGGAAAGTTTGCCGAGATTGATCACCGAAAGACGATCGCAGAGCCTTAACAATTCATCGAGATCTTGTGAGATAACAACAATGGCAGAGCCTTGCGCTGCCAAATCAATCAAAGCCTGATGAATAAAGGCGGCCGACCCCGCATCGACACCCCAAGTGGGTTGGCTAACCACCAATACGCCCGGCGACTGCATAATCTCGCGACCCATGACATATTTTTGGAGGTTACCGCCCGATAGCGAACCCGCCAATGCGTCTGGCCCTAAGGTTTTAACCGCAAATGTTTTGATCACATTTGCCGCAAATTCATCCGCTCCGGCCTTATGGATAAATCCCTGATTTTCAAAACCCATGCGGCTACGAGCCGTTAAAATGGCATTATCGGACAGAGAAAATGCACCAATGGCAGCGTGACCGTTTCGCTCTTCAGGCACAGAACAAAGACCGAGTTTGCGCCGACCCGATGGTCCTGAGCGTCCTACCGGCATACCATCGACTTCAATCGTTGTATGAAGATCCGCCAAATGCTCCCCGCATAGCGCTTCGAGCAATTCGTTCTGGCCGTTGCCCGCAACACCTGCGATCCCAAAGATCTCGCCGCCTTTGACTTGGAAACTGATCTGCTCCAGAGCGACACCGAAATCATCAGGCTTTGGAAGTGACAACTCGCGAACCGAAAGACGAACAGGGCCCTCGACACTCACCTGTCCGCGCGCAGGATCGCGAAGATCGCTACCGATCATCATCTCGCCCATGCTGCGGGCGGTTTCTTTCCGAGGATCACAGGTCGCCACCACTTTGCCGCCGCGCAAAATCGTAGCGCGCTCGCATAACTCAACAATTTCGTGCAGTTTGTGGGAAATATAGAGAATGGAGCACCCTTCGGATGCCAAACGACGCAGTGTTTTAAAGAGATCATCAACCTCTTGCGGCGTTAAAACCGAAGTCGGCTCGTCCATGATGAGGAGACGAGGGTTGAGCAATAGCGCTCGAACGATTTCAATTCGTTGACGTTCGCCAACGCTCAAGGTTGAAATTTGCCGGCGTGGGTCCAGTTTTAACCCGTATTTCTCCATTACCAGCCGAATTTCGGCATCCAATTGCTTGCGAGAAACGGCACCATCAAGACCAAGGGCTATGTTTTCCAACACGTCCATCGCTTCGAACAGCGAAAAATGCTGGAATACCATTCCGACCCCTAATCGACGGGCCGCGCGTGGATGGGCGATACGAACTTCCTGACCTTCCCATAGAATGGAACCGCTATCAGGGGCCTGGATGCCGTAAATCATTTTGACAAGAGTGGATTTGCCAGCACCATTTTCGCCGAGAAGGGCATGAATTTCACCCGGCTTGACGGAAAGGCTAACCCTGTCATTGGCAAGAACGCCAGGGAAGCGCTTTGAAACGTCGATCAATTCAAGTCGCGGCGCTACACTCATCGGTACGGCGTGTCTCTTGGTTCCAGCACAGTCGACAACCGATTAAGCGCGACCGACTGAACGGTATATGACGGAAATTTACAGCGCAACTGTCCAAGCATCGGGGAGACCGTGTCATCCACCTTTCAGTTGCATATTTATCCGGCATGCTTGAATTTAGGGCAATTAATGGGGTTAATGCCGCTATATTGATCACATCTGGACATATTTATACGAAGGAGCAGAGAATCATGGCCCAACCATCCAATCAGCGTCCCTATGATGAAAACCTCCTCCGGAAAGCCTTTGATGTGGCCAAAAAGGCGCGGGATGGCGGCGATCACCCTTTCGGATCCGTCTTAGCAGACCAAAACGGCATTGTTTTGATGGAGCAGGGCAATGGCTATAGCGCCGAAGGCGGCGATCGCACAGCGCATGCCGAACGCCTCTTGGCATCACGCGCCGCCAAAGCCTACAGCCTCGAACAACTCGCAACCATGACGCTCTACACATCAGCTGAACCCTGCGCGATGTGTTCGGGCGCGATCTATTGGGCAGGCATCGGTCGCGTTGTCTACGGCCAGACGGAAAAAGGTCTCAAAGAACAAACAGGCGATCACGAAGAAAACCCGACGCTTGATTTACCGTGCGAAATTGTATTTGCGGCCGGGCAACGACCAACTGAAATTGTTGGTCCTTTGCTCGAAGAAGAGGCAGCCCAATTACAAGCCGATTTTTGGGCGAATAAGCACTAGCTAATTATACAGCCACACCGAACAGATCATATGCATCTGCGCGTTCAATTTTAACTGTTACAATATCGCCAACCCGCAAAGGCCTGCGGGAACCGACATGCACAATGCCGTCAATTTCAGGCGCGTCCCATTGTGAGCGGCCTTTAGAAACCGTTGGACCTGCTTCATCGATCATCACTTTAATGCGACGTCCTACGCGTGATTTTAAGCGCTGCGCACTGATGGCCTGCTGCGTTTCCATGAAACGGTTCCAGCGATGTTGCTTCACTTCATCTGGCACTTGCTCAAGCCCAAGCTCATTCGAAACAGCACCGGATACTGGCTCATATTTGAAACAACCAACGCGCTCTAATTTTGCTTCGCGGATCCATTCGAGAAGATACTCAAAATCTTCTTCTGTCTCGCCAGGAAAGCCAACGATAAAGGTCGAGCGAATGGCAAGATCAGGACAAACCTCACGCCACGCTTTAATGCGGTCCAGCGTCTTCTCCTGATTGCCGGGGCGCTTCATGGCTTTCAACACTTTAGGCGACGCATGTTGGAAGGGAATATCCAGATAAGGCAGAACGAGACCCTCTGCCATTAGCGGTATAACATCATCAACGTGAGGGTAGGGGTAGACATAGTGCAATCGTGTCCAGGCGCCGAGCGAGCCGAGCTCGCGTGCAAGATCGACGAATTTCGCGCGTACCGTGCGGTCATTCCACTGGCTTTCGGCGTATTTGATATCGACACCGTAAGCTGACGTGTCCTGACTTATCACAAGTATCTCTCGAACCCCTGCATTGATTAGCTTTTCTGCCTCCCTGAGTATCTCATTTGCCGGTCTTGATATCAGATCGCCGCGTAATTTCGGGATAATGCAGAACGTACAGCGATTGTTGCAACCCTCTGAAATCTTTAAATAAGCATAGTGTCGAGGGGTTAATTTCACCCCTTGCGGCGGAATGAGGTCGAAATGCGGATCATGGGCCGGAGAAATCACCGAATGAACAGCATTGATGACGGATTCATAGGCTTGTGGACCAGTAATCGCAGTAATGTTTGGATAGGCAGAAAGTATTGCATCCGGCTCAGCGCCCATACAGCCGGTTACAATCACTTTTCCGTTCTCTTTTAAAGCATTTCCAATCGCATCAAGCGATTCTGCTTTTGCGCTATCTAAAAAGCCGCAAGTATTAACAATAACCGCATCCGCACCTTGGTGAGATTTACTGAGTTCATACCCTTCAGCCCGCAAATGGGAGATAATCCGCTCACTATCCACCAAAGCCTTCGGGCAACCGAGGGATACGAACGAAATTTTAGGAGCATGTTCAGACATTTATTCGGCTTTCAAAAGAATTTCACACCGCTTTATCGGATCGTGGTTTATCCGACAATGATCAAATTTTTCTTATTTTTCATCGATTTGAAAACATATCACACCCGAGATACGATTGATTAATGAGATTCGATTAAAAATACTGAATAATTGGCCCAGGATTCACGTCTAAAATGACTAAAAGCGAAGTAAATACGACGAATTCTGTGCCAATTGGCTATCAAAGTCGGCCGGATGCTCGGGCTACACTTATTGGTATCGGTTTAATTGTTTTAAATGGTGCAATGTGGGCGGCCTCCGATACTGCAGCGCAGTTTTTAACGCGGACTTTGCCGCCCATCGAGGTGACGTGGATTCGCTATCTCGTTCATGTTATTATTCTTTTTCCGTTGTTACGGGGTGGCATTCGCGGCGCGTTTCGAACGGTTCATTTACCCTTACAAGTCATGCGAGGGGTTTTTGCGGCCCTTTCGGCCATCACTTTTATCATCGGACTGAACATTATTCCGGTCGCCGACGCTACATCTGTGACATTCGTAGCGCCATTTGTGATAATGGGACTGGCATTTGTGCTACTCAATGAGCATGTTGAGATAAGACGATGGATAGCTGCAGCGATCGGATTATCGGGCGTGCTAATCATTGTTCAACCTGGAAGCGATGCTTTCAAATGGACGGCACTTTTACCACTTCTAGCTGCAATTCTCGGAGCCGCGGCCATTATTACCACGCGGCTAATGCCCCATGATGATTCAAAAGTGACAATGGTCTATACGGGTTTTGTCGGGCTGTTAGTTCTTTCCTGTCTTTTGCCGTTTTATTGGATCATGCCGTCATCCCAAGATGTTCTTGTCGGCATTGCCGTCGGGACCTTTGGCGCGGCGGCCAATGCCATATCGATCATCGTTTATCGCCGATTACCCGCATCGCTTTTAGCGCCCTTTAGCTATTCCCAACTTGTTTGGGCAAGCCTCTT
>DAIOVR010000081.1:9450-11107 GCA_036758905.1 Beijerinckiaceae bacterium
CCATCCTTACGACCATGATAACCACGGCGACAGCATTTGCGACGGAAGCCTATACAACGGCTTCAACTTGGCTTCGAGCCGGTCCAGATACCAGTTTCATTTCGATAGAGCGCGTCCCCCGAGATACACTCGTTGATGTCTATGGATGTACAAATGGTTATGGTTGGTGCGATGTCGACGTCGACGGCGAGCGTGGATGGCTGCCGAGCAGCCGTCTTCAATTTGTCTATAATGGCCGCAGAGGCCCTGCATCGGTTTTAGCACCTCTTCTGGGCTTAATGATTTTACAGTTTAGCTTCCGAGATTATTGGGACAATCATTATCAAGCCCGTCCTTGGTACAATGAGCACAATCGGCAGAGATGGCAAAACTGGCAACCTCAAAACGTACCGCCCCGTCACCAATCTCCGCAAAACCTTCAGGTGCCAATAACACCTCAATTTAACACTCCGATTGCCCCACAAATTACTCCGCAATTGAGCCCGCAAATTGCTCCACACCTTCAACCACAAGTGACACCACCAAATACGCCGCAAGCGAGCCCACAAATTACCCCACAACTTCGCCCTCAAAGCGTACCAAGTGCACCAAGCGCTCCACTCAATGCCGCGCCATCACCACAACAACCACTACAACCACAGCAGCAGGGGCAACCGTCCCGCCCTGTTGAACGTCATCAAGAGGATCAACAAAAGGCTCACGGAGGACCGAGAAAGAAAGCCTGCGTTCCACCCGAAATCTGCAATTAAGTTAATTGAGATTAATATTTAAGCCGATCGCATAAGGATCTGAAAAATTGAGCGTAAACGGAATTTAAATATCAATTTTACTCAGTCAAACGCCATACATCAGAGAGTAGTGTGTTGAAGGGTCGAACGATATGGCGACAGAGATTTATCGTACGGCGTTAATTCGTTATTTTTTAAAACGTTCTTTAAAATTTTGGCAGAGTAACGATAAGGGACAAGCCTATTTTTTAGGGCTTGGATTTGTTTTTAGTTTGTTTGCAAATCTTGGAATGGCCTTGCTCATCAACACATGGAGCAAGGGCTTTTTCGACTCGCTTCAGGCGCACAATCTGACCAATATCATGGAAAGCATAAAGCTTTTAGCCATCCTTGCTTTGGGCACAGCCATTGCGGCCATTATAACAGTACAATTCCGAATGCGCTTACAGCTAAAATGGCGTCTTTGGTTGATGTCTAATCTTGTAGACCGATGGGTCGCCAGTTCGATGTCGCGCGACAAGTTGATGACCTATTTAATCGATAACCCCGAAGCACGAATTTCTGATGATGGAAGAATTGCGATAGAACTTTTGGTCGAGATGGGTGGCGGGATCATTTACACGCTTCTGATCTCCAGTTCATTTATCATCGTGTTATGGAATATTGGCGGGCATGTGGTTGTTTTCGGGTATTCCATCCATGGATATCTCGTCTATTCGGTCTTGATTTATACCGGCCTAACATCCATTGGCATGTTGTTGCTCTGTGTGCCTCTGGTCAAAAATGTCGAAGAAAAAGCGGCAGCAGAGGGCAATTTTAGATATTATTTGACCGAAAATATTCATCAATTTGTTGAATCCCCGAATATCGAAACCGTTAGATCGCCAGAGCTTCAGAGCTTCTTTGAGCTTTTGCTTCTTAAATGGATT
>DAIOVR010000082.1:0-10909 GCA_036758905.1 Beijerinckiaceae bacterium
AAGTCGATAGTGCCGTCTCAGCCGAAAATGGCCAGCTTTACACCGCCCTTCCAACCGCTTTCCATCATCGCAACGCGGTTGATCCCACCTGCTCGTGCCGCGTGCCTGGAAAGAACTGGGCTGATACGTTAGCAGATGCCGAGCGCATTCTCGGCGTTACAGGCCAATCCGATGCGCTCGTTACCGAATTGAAGGCGCAGGAATTGTCCCGTCCGCGCGATATGAAAGCTCCGGTCAAGGGTAAGAAGGGCGATCCCGCCCCCGCTCTATCGCCTGCGGCCGATTTAATCGCATTACAAAACGCTATTCCCGCAGGCACCGATATCGTGCCAGTCGGCCAAGGCGATGTGCAAGAAATCACGGCGCCCGATGGCAGCAAGCGTAAAATTCGAATTCTACGCGCCCCAGGTGCCGCAGCCGTTACAGCCGTTCAATAAACGCGCTCGATTTAAGCGAGCCTTAAGCGCGCTTTTTCTTCACCAATCAGCGGCAAGAGCAGCTTCAATTCCGGCCCATGCTCGAGACCCGTTAAAGCAACACGCAGCGGCATGAAAAGCTCTTTGCCTTTTCGTCCCGTCGCCTCTTTTACTTTATTTGTCCACGCGCCCCATGTCTCATGATCCCACGGTTCGGATGGCAAATAGGATAATGCAGCCGCCATAAATTCAGCGTCTAACCCATCAGGCTTTGCAATAGGTCCTGCAACAATATCGGCCCATTGAGCCGCATCGGCCAAGCGTGCAAGGTTACCCCGTACTGCAAGCCAAAACGCCTCATTGGCCGCAATGCCAAGATGCGTCAACCGAGCAGCAACAGCGTCAAACGGCAATTGATGCAACAGCTTTGCATTCAAGCCATCAAGCTCATGTTCATCAAATTTTGCAGGGGCACGGGAGAGGCGCGCAAGATCAACAAGTGCACCAAGTTCATCCATCGAAGGCACAGCACGCACGGCTTCGGAAGACCCAACGAGAACCGCCAAAGAAGCGACAGCCATCGGCTCCATATCGGCTTCCCGTAAAGAGGCAATCGAGAAATGGCCCAAGCGTTTTGAAAGCCCCTCACCGCTCGCATTGGTCAACAAATTATGATGCCCGAATTGCGGCGATTTTCCTGAGAGTGTTTCGAAAATTTGAATCTGCACGCCGGTATTCGTGACATGATCCTCACCACGGATCACATGCGTAACGCCCATCGCAATGTCATCAACGACAGATGGAAGCGTGTAGAGATACGTACCATCGGCACGGATCAAAACCGGATCCGACAATGAGGCACTTTCGACATGCGATGGCCCGCGCACCAAATCGGTCCATGCAACGCTGCGATCTTCCAACAAGAAGCGCCAATGCGGCTTGCGGCCTTCCGCTTCAAGCGCTGCTTTCTCTTCATCGGTAAGTTTCAACGCAGCACGATCATAAACGGGGGGCAAATGCCGCGCGGCTTGGCGCTTGCGTTTGCGCTCCAACTCTTCTTCCGTTTCATAGCACGCATAAAGCCTGCCCATAGCGCGCAAGCGGTTAGCCGCATCATCATAAAGATCAAACCGCTCGGACTGACGGATCACATGATCGGGCTTAATCCCGAGCCAGTTGATATCGGTAGCAATGCCATCGGCAAATTCGCGCGTCGAGCGTTCGAGATCGGTATCATCATAACGCAAAATAAATTGCCCGCCTGCCCGCTTGGCAAACAAATAATTCAACAAAGCCGTGCGGGCATTGCCGATATGGATACGGCCCGTAGGCGATGGTGCAAAACGTACGATAGGAGCCGTCATGATATCCTTAAACCAAACTGAGCCAATGGCTTTTTGCAAACCTTAAGTCTGCATATGCTCATTAAATTGCAACCAACTCTTTAACGATCAAGATTCCAAGGGTTTAATAGCTTTACACCGGTATGGATGAAATCTTTTTCATTGCGGCTTACCAAAATAAGGGCGTGTCGGAGCGCCGTTGCCGCAAGAAATCCGTCCATCGGCGAAAGCGTCCAGCCATCTTTGCGCGCCTTTGCCATAACCTCACCCCAAATAGAAGCTGTTTCCCGATCTATATCAATGATCCGATCGACAAACCGGTCCCTTAAGTCCTGATTAAGCCAATCTTCCAAGCGCTGACGCTTTCGCCCGGACGGAAGCAAAGAAACGCCATGACTCAGTTCGGCGATCAGAATGACGCTGATGTAAAGCCGATCCTCATCCATTGCA
Source organism: Beijerinckiaceae bacterium (assembly GCA_036758905.1). GTDB lineage: Bacteria > Pseudomonadota > Alphaproteobacteria > Rhizobiales > Beijerinckiaceae > CAIUPE01. The sequence continues at coordinate 2,210 of DAIOVR010000082.1, forward strand.
TCCAGCCAGCTGACGACGCTCCCGTCAGGATCGGGCCTCAGGGGCTCGGATAACACATTGGTATCAAGTAAAAATTTCACAATTCAAGATCGCGAACGGGTGTTGTGATCCGCTCAAGATCGAGCGCTTCGCCTTTCAGCGGTGACGAAGTTAGAAAATCGACAAGCGAACCTTGCCGCCTGGATTTGCGATCCCATTCGTCGACCGAGACAATCACGACGCTTCTTTTTCCGTTTTTGCTGACCGTTTGAGGGCCTTCGGAATGTGCGCGAGCCATCACTTCACTGAGCTGGGCTTTAGCTTCCGCAACCGTCCATTCCGCCGAATGTTCCATTCCACAAGCTCCAAATGACCATCATGACTATCTTGACTATAATCATTCAGACATTTGGAAACAAGACTTGATCGCCTCAAAAATCGACCACATCCGTCCCTGTAGACGCTCTTTTCGGGGCAAGCGACGGGTCTGGCGCAAAGCTCGCCCTTCCCTGATCGCGGAAACGGTTGACGATCGGATAGCGCCGATCGCGACCAAAATTCTTGAGCGTCACTTTCACGCCGGGCGCCGATTGCCGCCGTTTATATTCGGCTGAATAGAGCAGGCGTTCGATCCTTTTGACCGTCTCAAGGTCAAAGCCCTTCGCCACCAAATCGGACACGCGCATTTCGTTTTCGACCAACCCTTCGAGAATGGCATCGAGCACATCATAAGGCGGCAAGGAGTCTTGATCGGTTTGGTTTTCACGCAATTCGGCGGATGGTGCCTTGGTGATAATCCGCTCGGGGATAACAACGCCCGATGGCCCCTTGGCGCCTTCGGGCTTCCAGCGATTGCGTAATTCCGACAGGCGATAAACCTCCATTTTGTAGAGATCCTTGATCGGGTTAAACCCGCCATTCATATCGCCATAGATCGTCGCATATCCGACGGACATTTCGGATTTGTTACCTGTTGTTACAACCATCGAACCAAATTTGTTCGAGATTGCCATCAACAACGTACCGCGTGCGCGGCTTTGCAAATTCTCTTCCGTAATATCGGCAGGCCTACCTTCAAATACGGGCTTTAAAATCTGCTCGAACCCATCCACAGCGGGTGCAATCGGCAACACATCATAGCGAATACCCAGAGCCTTCGCGCAGGCTTCCGCATCTTCAAGACTATCAGACGAGGTGTAGCGGAAAGGCAGCATCACCGCATGGACGCGATCAGCCCCCAAAGCATCAACAGCCATCGCGGCGCAAATGGCGGAGTCGATGCCACCCGAGAGCCCAAGCACGACACCGGGGAAGCGATTTTTATCGACATAATCTTTAAGGCCCAACACACAAGCCGCGTAATCAGCCTCGTCATCAGCGCCCGTCAACGCCTTCGCGCCGTCCGCGCAGCGCCAGCCTTCCGGCCCGCGCGTCCATTCCGTCAGCACGAGATCGGATCGGAAAGACGGCATCTGGCAGGCGAGCGAGCAATCGGCATTGAGCACAAAAGACGCGCCATCAAACACGAGATCGTCCTGCCCGCCAATCTGGTTCAGATAGACAAGTGGCAAGCGGCTCTCGGTGACGCGCGAAACCGCAATATTCAACCTAATATCGCTTTTGCTACGGAAATAGGGCGAGCCATTCGGCACGAGTAAGAGCTCGGCACCCGTCTCGGCGAGGCATTCAACGACATCCTCGCCCCAGATATCTTCACAAATCGGCAGTCCGACGCGCACGCCTCTCAGTGTCACCGGACCGGGCATAGGACCCGGCACAAAAACGCGCTTTTCGTCAAACACGCCGTAATTCGGCAAATCGACCTTGAACCGTACTGCCTCAATTCGCCCGCCATCGAGCACCGCATAGGCGTTATAGAGTTTGTCCTTCTCGGCCCAAGGCAGGCCGATCAGCACCGCAGGCCCGCCATCCGCCGTCTCGCGTGCCAAAGCCTCACACGCCGCGCGGCACGCGTCTTGAAATGCGGGTTTCAGCACCAAATCCTCGGGCGGATAGCCCGCAAGGAAGAGTTCGGGAAACATCACCGTGTCTGCGCCAACCTTTGCAGCCTCTGCGCGCGCAGCACGCGCCAGAGCAAGATTGCCCTCCACATCCCCAAGGGTGGGGTTGAGCTGGGCAAGCGCTAGGCGAAGCGAGGTCGGTGCAGTGGTCATATCACCCGTTTAACGTCCCAAAGCCCGTTGGGCAATCACCCTGCCGTCATTGAGGATGACTGGCGCAATGACGCATCCCCTAACCGTCATTGCGAACGAACGTGAAGCAACCCAGTTGATGGTGCCAGATAAATTGCACCGGCCCCATCGCATTTTCTTGAAAAACACTAGCTGGGTTGCTTCGCTTTCGCTCGCAATGACGATCCTTTATAAGCGTCAAACGCCCGATTTACGAAAACCGATAACAATCCATCATCAGCACGCCATATTCTTGGCTCGTATGGATGCGCTTGCCATGGGGATGATCGCCCGCCGCCCCCATCGCCACGAAAAGCGGCAGGAGATGTTCTTCTGAAGGATGATTTTTAACCGCATTCGGCGCGGCTTTGCGATAATCAACCAAGGCCTTTGTGTCGCCCGCTTCAATTCTGTCATCAAGCCAATCGCCGAAGCTTTTAACCCAATCAGGCGCGGGTGAATCAGGGCGATAATTGCCTCTGAAAAACTCATGCAGATTATGCGTTGCGGCGCCCGAGCCGATAATCAGCACGCCGGAATCGGCCAAAGGCTTCAACGCCTGCCCGAGTTTGAAATGATAATCGGCGCCCTTATTCGGCTCGACGGAAAGCTGCACCACCGGAATATCCGCCTCAGGCCGCAAAAGCACCAAAGGCACCCACGTGCCATGGTCGTAGCCGCGATCGGCAAAAGCGGGGGTTAGCCCCGCTTTATCGAGTAAATCAAACGCCTCTTGCGCGACATTCGGCGAGCCGGGAGCGCGGTATTTCACGAGCCGCAATTCCGGTTCAAATCCGCCAAAATCATAAATCATCGACGGTTGCGCGCCATTGGTCAGCGTTGGGCGGCTCGCCTCGAAATGCGCGGTCACCATCAAAATGGCGCGCGGTGTGCCAATCTCATTACCAAGGCTTTCCAGAAAAACCTTCGCTTCCGTATTGTGCAAAATAAGGTTGGGTGCGCCGTGCGAGACAAAAAGCGTAGACATGATCAAGGTTCCATCGTGGATGACATTGCATCATAAATGGCCCATGCCCGGCGAATTACAAAGTGCAAAGGCGCAAGCCCGTTTTTGCGAGCCCGCGCCTTCAAACACCCTTAGACTTTAGAACGTCTAACCCTTACTCGGCCGCCTCAACCAAAGGGCGCCCTTTAGCAAGCCGCTCCTTCTTCAAGAGCTCAGCCACCAAAAACGCCATTTCAAGCGCCTGCTCGGCATTGAGACGCGGATCGCAATGCGTATGGTAGCGGTCGTGCAGATCCATATCGGAAATCGCCCGTGCGCCGCCCGTGCATTCGGTCACGTTCTTGCCCGTCATTTCGAGATGGATACCGCCGGCATAGGTGCCTTCCGCCTGATGGACGTTGAAGAAGGTTTTCACTTCCGACAGGATCATGTCGAATGGCCGCGTCTTATAGCCCGAGCCCGCTTTCACCGTATTGCCATGCATCGGATCGCAGGACCACACCACCGAGCGGCCTTCGCGCTTCACCGCCCGCACAAGAGCAGGCAGATGCGCTTCTGCTTTATCCGCACCAAAGCGCGCGATCAGGGTCAAGCGGCCCGCTTCATTGGTTGGGTTCAACACATCGATCAACCGGATCAATTCTTCCGGATCAAGCGACGGGCCGCACTTCAAGCCGATCGGGTTCTTGATGCCGCGGAAATATTCGACATGGCCATGGTCCGGCTGACGCGTACGGTCGCCGATCCAGATCATGTGACCGGAGGTGGCGTAATAATCGCCGGTCGTGGAATCGACCCGCGTCATCGCCTGCTCATAGCCAAGCAACAAAGCTTCATGCGAGGTATAGAAATCCGTCGTACGCATTTCCGGATGCGCCTCAGGGTCGATGCCGATAGCGCGCATGAAATCGAGCGCCTCGGTAATACGATCCGAGATTTCCTGATAACGACCCGATTGCGGGCTGTCCTTCACAAAGCCCAACATCCAACGATGCGCATTTTCCAAATTCGCATAGCCGCCATTGGCGAAAGCGCGGATGAGGTTCAACGTAGCGGCCGATTGGCGATAGGCCATCAATTGCCGCTCAGGATCCGGAATACGTGCTTCAGGGGTGAATTCGATGCCGTTGACCACGTCACCGCGATAGGATGGCAGTTCGACATCGCCGATCTTCTCATTCGGTGCCGAACGCGGCTTGGCAAATTGGCCCGCCACGCGGCCCACTTTCACCACAGGCGAAGAGCCGGCAAAAGTCAGTGCCACGGCCATTTGCAAGAAAAGGCGGAAGAAATCGCGGATATTGTCGGCAGAATGCTCGGCAAAGCTCTCGGCGCAATCACCACCCTGCAGCAAAAACGCCTCGCCATTGGCCACTTTGCCCAAAGCGCGCTTCAATTTACGGGCTTCACCGGCAAAAACGAGCGGAGGAAATCCAGCCAATTGCGCCTCGACCGCCTGCAAAGCCGCAGGATCAGGATAGGCTGGGACCTGCTGCACAGGCTTTGATCTCCAGCTCGAAGGGCTCCAACGTTCCGTCATCATCTCGCTCCATACCGCGCCATGCCCCCGTATAAATAGGGGCTTCTCAGGCGAAAGCGGTTCTATAGCGGAGGAGAGTGGGCAAGGCTAGAAAAGATTCAAACACGAACATCTGCCCGAAGGATCGGAAAAACTTTCTTGACATTTATAGGATTATTATCTTATATAGGTAAATTATCAATTATTCGGATAATTCGATGTCGAACCTTGCCCACGACTTCAAGAATTTCGCACGCTATTTCCCGTCTATGCCAATCCATTGGGTTGTCCTTCACTACGCAAAGCGGCATCTAAAATCGCATCGACGCATCCCACCCGATATGGCGTTTATGCTAACTTATGTGATGTGGGCGGATAAAAAATATTCCGACAGCCAACCCCGGATTCCTGCTGGCTCTCCCGGCGGCGGGCAATGGACGAGTGGGGATGGGGGCGGATCAGCAGGAGATATAATTTCCAATCCAATTTCGGCGATTAGCAATGTGTCGCTTGAAATAATGACGACGATTGAGGCTGAATGTGAATCCCAACTTGAATCTGATTTGCAAATCTGTCGTTCACTCGGATCAGCGTCATGCTATGCTCAAGCAATGCAAAGATACGGCGCATGTTTAAGTGGTAAAATTATTCCACCATTTAACTTTTAGGCGAATAACAATGAAAATCGCTCATCGCACTTTAACGTTCAATGAAAACAATAAACCGATCCAAATTCAAATCTCGATCAGCGCCCCGCTTCAAACGGAAGGGTCTTGGTATTGTGAATGGACCATCGGCTGGCCCCACGGAGTCCGCACCGCGCGGGGTTATGGTGTCGATAGCGTTCAGGCCCTTCGCCTGACGCTGGAGATGATCGGTGCTGAACTCTATTCAAGCCCGTATCACGCGACAGGAAATCTTTATTTTGAAAAGCCCGGTGATGGATATGGCTTTCCTGTGCCACCAAATTTGCACGATCTCTTGATTGGGCAAGATAAACTTTCATTTTAAGCCCACCCCTCACTCCACGCTGAGCAACACCTCCAAAAACGCCTCGCCATAGCGTTCCAGCTTCGCCGTTCCTACCCCATAAATCCCCGCCATCTCGCGCAAAGAGAGCGGCCGTTGGCGCGCCAGCTCGATCAAGGTGCGGTCGGCAAACACCACATAGGCAGCCACGCCCTCTTCGCGCGCCAGCTCCAGCCTTTTGCGGCGAAGGGCGGTAAAAATCCGCGTCTCGTCTTCATCGAGCCCTTCCGGCGCGTCTTGTCCCTTACCCACTTTCGAGCGCGCGGGCTTCGGCGCTTTCGGCGGGTCTTTGCGGAGTTGAATGCTCTCTTGGCCTAACAAAATCGCCTCGCCTTTAGCGCTTAGTTTAAAGCCGCCATGCTCTTCGCTCGCCGTCTCAAGCGCGTCGCCTGCAAAAAGCTGGCGGATAATGCCGCCCCATTCGGTGCGCGTTTTATCGGCGCCCACGCCAAAGGTTTTAATCGCCTCATGGCCATTGCGCGAAACGCTTTCGCTGGCCGTTCCCGTCAACACATCGGTGAGGTAGGTAGCGCCAAAACGTTGGCCCGTGCGATAGACCGCCGAGAGCGCCTTTTGCGCATCCACCGTGCCATCATAAAGCGCCACCTCACCGCGACAAATATCACAGCGCCCGCAAGGTGGCACTTGCTCGTCAAAATAGGAGAGCAAAACCTGCCGCCGACACGAGGCCGCTTCGCACAACATCGCCAAGCGCCCGAAGCGCGCATGTTCAATGCGGCGGCGTTCTTCGCTGATTTGCTTTTCCGCAATTTGCCGCCGCCTCAGCGCCATGTCTTCCACGCCGAAAAGCGTTAGCGTTGATGCGGGCAATCCATCACGCCCCGCGCGGCCAATTTCCTGATAATAGGCTTCCACACTGCCCGGCATATCGGCATGCACGACAAAGCGCACATCGGGCTTGTTGATGCCCATGCCGAACGCGATCGTGGCAGCAACCACAATGCCGTCTTCCTGCAAAAAGCGGTCTTGGTTGCGCGCGCGTTGATTAGCCTCCATACCCGCATGATAGGCCACCGATTCAATGCCGCTGTCTTGTAACCATGTAGCCATTTTCTCGGTACGGTCACGCGAGGAGCAATAGATAATCCCGCTCTGCTCGCGATGGCTTTTGAGAAAACTTTCAATCTGCTTTCGCGGTTGATCTTTCGGTGCAAAGCGCAAATCCAAATTGGGGCGATCAAAACTATGCACCACAATATGAGGCGCACGATCAAACAAACGTCCGGCAATATCGGCGCGCGTATTGCGATCAGCTGTTGCCGTAAAGGCAATCACTTGCACATTACCCATAGCCTCTACGGCCGAACGAATCTGTCGATATTCAGGTCTGAAATCATGTCCCCATTCAGACACGCAATGTGCCTCATCAATCGCAACCCGTTTAACGCCAGCGCGTGATAACGCGTTATGCAACCCATCCATCGCCAGACGTTCGGGCGACAAAAACAACAGCCGCAACGAGCCACTTTTCAGCGCACTCCAAACTTCATCTGTTTCGTGGGAAGTATTGGACGAATTGAGAGATCCCGCATTCACCCCCACATGTCGCAATTGCTGCACTTGGTCGCGCATCAACGCGATTAACGGAGAGACAACCACCGTCAATCCCTCATCCAAAACAGCAGGCAATTGGTAGCACATGGATTTACCGCTACCCGTCGGCATTACGGCCAGCACAGGCCCACCCGCCAGCACAGCAGCAATCACTTCCTCTTGGCCGGGACGAAACTCGTCATAGCCAAAAACGCTTTTCAACAGCGCATAGGCTTTGGGATCAAGTACAGACATCGGCTCACAAGGTCAGAAGGAATCACGCAGAAGGCGCGGGAATGAGCTTCATAGCGGGCATGAGGGGATTGGGGAAGAGTTTACAATCTATCAACCGTCATTGCGAGCGAATGCGAAGCAACCCAGTTGAGGGTTATCGTTAACGTGCCATGGCGATATCACAGCCTTATGGTTTTTCGCCAGCTGGTTTGCTTCGCTTATCGCTCGCAATGACGATTAACGATGGTGTCACGGTGCCAAAGTCGACGGACCCTGCGGCCCAGGCAAGCACCACATATGGAATAGCACGATATTTCCACCGTCATTGCGAACGAACGTGAAGCAACCCAGTTGAGGGTTATCGTGAACGTGCCATGCCGATATCGCACCCTTATGGTTTTTCGCCAGCTGGCTTGCTTCGCATTCGCTCGCAATGACGAAAATTAAAGCGCGCCGGGAGGTGCGCGCTCCATCCTTCCATCTTAATCCCCCATTCACCAAAACCGCCTATGCTGCCGCATCACCCTTTCCGGATGTACCCCGTTGCGTAAACTGATCCTCGCCGTTCTTCCTGTTTTAATTGCCGTGTTCGTGATGATTGCGGGCAATGGCTTGCTCAACACGCTGATCCCCTATCGGGCGACCGTTGAAGGCTTTTCGCCGACCATGGTGGGTATCATCGGTTCGGCCTATTTTCTTGGTATGTTGGGCGGCACCTGGACGGCGCCTGCCATTGTTCGCCGTGCGGGACATATTCGTGCTTTTGCGGCCTATTCGGCGATTGTAGCCGTAGCCGTATTGGCCTTTCCGCTGGCGGTTTCGCCTTTCCCATGGATTATCTTGCGTGGCATTGTCGGCTTCTGCTTTGCCGGACTTTATGCGGTTGTTGAGGGCTGGATCTCGGGCAAAGCCGGATCCTCGCATCGTGGCCGCTTGCTCGGCATTTACAACGTCGCCAATTTCTCGGGCTCCGCCTTAGGCCAACAAACCTTACGCGTTTTCGAGCCCAAAAGCTTCGCGCTGTTTTCCGCCGCCGCCGCCTTCCTGATGTTGGCGCTGGTACCCATGGCGATGACCAAGGCCGATCCACCACCGCTGCCCGCCAAAGGCCGTTTGGTGATTGCCGACCTCTGGTATCTTTCCCCCATCAGCATCGTCACCGCCATTTTATTGGGGCTGGCGAATGGCACCTTCTGGTCGATAGTTCCGGCCTACGTGCAGCGGCT
>DAIOVR010000083.1:0-10869 GCA_036758905.1 Beijerinckiaceae bacterium
GGACCGACGTCACACGTCTTAACACCGGATCATCTTGCAAAAGCCCGCACCATGATCGAAGCGAGTGATCCGCATGCCGATGAATGCGAGCGGGCGGCATGACCAGTTTTTCCTATCTTTATGATCTCTTGATCACGCCCTTTACCGATTTCGCCTTTATGAGGCGCGCTTTGGTTGGTTCTATCGCGCTTTCGATCGGAGCCTGTCCGATTGGCGTCTTTTTGATGCTTCGGCGCATGAGTCTTGTGGGCGATGCGATGGCACACGCGATATTGCCCGGTGCAGCCCTTGGTTATCTCTTTGCCGGATTATCGCTCGGATTTATGACCGCCGGAGGCTTGATCGCAGGCTTCGTTGTAGCCTTACTCGCGGGCCTTGTGACGCGCGTTACCATCTTGAAGGAGGACGCAGCGCTCGCGTCTTTTTATCTAATCTCACTCGCTGGCGGCGTTGTGCTGGTTTCCTTGCGCGGTTCAAATGTTGATTTGCTGCATGTACTTTTCGGTTCGGTACTAGCCTTGGATGACAACACATTGATGTTGCTCGCTGCATCTGCATCCGTAAGCCTACTTGCCCTAGCTGTACTTTTCCGACCCCTGGTTTTGGAATGCGTTGATCCTTTGTTTTTACGGACGGTTAGCAAAAGCGGAAGCCTCGCGCATTTCGGTTTTTTGGCCCTCGTAGTACTTAATCTCGTGGCAGGCTTCCATGCCCTCGGCACACTGCTTTCGGTTGGCATGATGATGGTACCAGCCTTTGCAGCCCGTTTCTGGAGCTCGACGCTGGATGGCATGATTGCCATTGCTACCGTGATCGGAATTTTATCCAGTGGGCTTGGTATCGTGATTTCTTATCACGCAGGTACACCTACCGGACCTACTATTATTCTTTCAGCTGGGGCGCTTTACTTGCTATCGATCCTGTTCGGCCAGAGAAATGGACTTATCCTTCGACTGTGGCCGCGCAAGCATTTGGCGGCGTGATGCTGCGGCTTCTCACATTCTGCTCGCTCATGGGCTTATTCCTTGGTACGCCGATTTATGCGGCCGAGCCAATTCCCGTTGTGGCAAGCTTTTCGATTGTTGGAGATATTGTTAGCCATATCGGCGGCGATCGCGTCAGCGTTGATACGCTCGTTGGCCCCGAAGAAGATGCACATGTCTTTGATCCCGCGCCTCGCGACGCGGCGCGAATTGCGGCGGCGAAACTTGTCGTCATCAATGGATTAGGCTTTGAAGGCTGGATGGATCGTTTGATCAAAGCCTCTGGCGGAGCGCCTAAGCTTACTATCGCATCCGAAGGAATTTTATCGCATCAAGCGACGATTGATGATCACGAGAGGATCGATCCGCATGCATGGCAGGATGTCAAAAATGTCAGGATCTATGCTCGAAATATTTCTGATGCTTTGATCGCCATTGATCCGGAAGGCAGCGGTCTCTACCGCGCGAATTTATCTAGTTATGACGACGAACTAGCTGGACTCGACCAGGAAATTAGGGCGGCTATTTCCGCCATCCCGACCGAAAGACGGAAAATTGTTACAACCCACGACGCCTTTGGCTATTTTGCGCTGGCCTATGGGATTGAGATGCTTGCCCCACAGGGCATTTCAACGGAAGCGGAAGCATCGGCAAAAGATATCGCGCGGATCATTCGGCAGGTTAAATCCGAAAAAATCCCGGCTGTTTTTCTGGAAAATGTCTCTGACCCTCGACTAGCCGAGAGAATTGCAGCCGAATCCGGAGCGCGTATCGGCGGAAAATTATATTCCGACGCACTTTCCAAGGAAAATGCACCCGCAGGGACTTACATCGCGATGATGAAAGCCAATATAAGGGAACTAACCAAGGCGCTGATGCCGTAAGATGGCTGGCCCACTTTTCCGTCCGGAGAACGCAATGTCTGATAAAATTCCTGTCACCGTGCTTACCGGCTATCTTGGCGCGGGCAAGACGACGCTTTTGAACCGCATTCTCACCGAGCCGCATGGCAAGAAATTCGCCGTCATTGTGAACGAGTTTGGTGAAATCGGGATCGACAATGATCTCGTCGTCGGCGCGGATGAAGAAGTGTTCGAAATGAACAATGGTTGCATTTGCTGCACCGTGCGCGGCGATCTGATCCGCATCATTGAAGGGTTGATGAAGCGCAAGGGTAAGTTCGACGCGATTATCGTTGAGACGACCGGACTTGCCGATCCGGCGCCTGTTGCCCAAACCTTCTTTGTCGATGAAGACGTCTCCGCCCGTGCGCGCCTTGATGCCGTGATCACGGTTGTCGACGCACGCTGGCTAAAGGACCAGCTTAAAGACGCACCTGAAGTCAAAAACCAAATCGCTTTTGCTGATGTGATTGTCTTGAATAAAATTGATTTGGTCAGTGCCGACGAACTCGTGGACGTTGAAAAAAATATCCGCGCCATCAATGCTTATGCCACCATCCATAAAACAACCCGTTCGGCGGTTTCGCTGGATGCAGTGCTGGGCAAGAATGCGTTTGATCTTGACCGTATTTTAGATATCGCACCGGAGTTTTTAGAAGATGTTCATGTGCATCATGATGAGAGCGTTCAATCGGTCGCAATCAATCTTGCTGGCGATATCGATCCAGAAAAATTCATGCCTTGGCTGAATGAATTCACCCAAGCTGAAGGCCCCAATATCTTGCGGTGCAAAGGTATTCTCTCGTTCAAAGACGAACCAAAGCGTTTTGTATTCCAAGGTGTGCATATGATTTTGGATGGCGACCTTCAGCGCGATTGGAAGGCTGACGAAGTAAGGCAATCAAAGATGGTCTTTATCGGTCATAAGCTTAATCGCGCAGTGATCGAGAAGGCGGTCGAGGCCTGCCGCGTATGATTGATGCGTCCGAGTCCCTGACACAACGGGTGGAGCCGCTTGAGGCTGGCGAACACGTCATTGCCGCGCGGTTTATAGGCGAACAACCGGTGCTGGCTTTGGCCGGTGGAACGGTTACGCTCGGCATGAACCATCAACGCGTTCAGCCACATGGCGATGCCGCTATTCTAGTTGCAAGCTCTGATGACACGATGCTGCTAACGGGCGGTGATGATGGTAAAATTATCGCCACCAAGCCCGATGGCAGCTCGACGGTTTTAGGCGATGAAAAAGGCAAATGGATTGATGCTGTTGCTATCGGAACATCTGGTGCAACCGCGTGGTCAACGGGCAAGAAAGTTGTCGCGCGCGACGGCAAGGGTGCCTTAAAAGAATGGCTCGCGCCAACGACCGCACAGGGGCTTGCTTTTGCACCAAAAGGGTATCGTTTAGCGATCAGCCATTATAATGGTTCGAGCCTTTGGTTTCCGAATACAGAAGGAAAGCCTGAATTTCGAGAATGGAAAGGTTCGCATCTGGATGTCACCTTCTCGCCGGATGGGCGTTTTCTCGTAACCTCGATGCAAGAGAACACGCTCCATGGTTGGCGTTTGGCGGATGGCAAAGATATGCGGATGTCGGGCTATCCATCCAAAACCCGCAGCTTCTCTTGGTCGCATGACGGGTATTGGCTAGCGACATCTGGCGCTGATGCCGCGATCATCTGGCCCTTCAAAGACAAAGACGGTCCGATGGGCAAAGCACCGCGCGAATGTGGCGTAAGGCACTCGAAAGTGAGTGCGGTATCCTTTCATCCACGCGCGCTTGTTGTTGCCATCGGGTATGAGGACGGATGCATCTTGCTCTGCCGTCTAACCGACAGCGCAGAATTGCTGGTGCGACCTGCCATTCAAAACGAAGGTCGTGTCACATCCATGGGATGGAACAAGACGGGCAATCGCATGATTTTTGGAACGGAAGAAGGGGCAGCGGGTGTTTTGACGCTGCCATAAAGGCAGCGTCGAGAAATCCCATCAACGCACCAAAATATTCCGGAACTGCCACGGATCGGACGTATCAATGTCCTCCGGAAAGAGGCTAGGGCGACCTTTAAGCGGCGTCCAATCGGTATAGTGGCCTTCAATGGAACCGAGATAGGGCGTCTGCACTTCTAAGCAACGATGGAAATCCATATCGTCGGCCTCAACAATGCCTGCGTTCGGATTTTCAAGGGCCCATACCATCCCGGCGAGTACGGCTGACGTTACCTGCATACCCGTGGCATTCTGATAAGGCGCAAGTTTCCGCGTTTCCTCAATCGAAAGACGGGAACCATACCAATACGCATTCTTGCCGTGGCCATAGAGCAGGACACCGAGTTCATCGACGCCATCAACGATTTCATTCTCGTCCAGAATTTTCCACTCAGGCTGCCGCACGCCTTCCTGTCCAAACATTTCATGCAGGGACAAGACCGCATCATCGCAAGGGTGATAGGCGTAATGGCACGTTGGACGATAAACAACTTTACCGGACGCGTCGTGAACGGTCAGATAATCGGCAATCGAAATGGCTTCGTTATGCGTTACCAAGAAACCATATTGCGCGCCAGGTGTCGGCGTCCATGAACGCACACGGGTATTGGCGCCCGGCTGCATCAGATAGATCGCCGCTTGGCATCCGGTGTCATGGGTGCGGCCATTTTCGGGCATCCATTTTTCGTGGCTTCCCCAGCCGAGTTCCGCAGGCTGCAAGCCTTCCGAAATGAAGCCCTCAACAGACCAAGTATTGACGAACATGCCGCGTTTTTTTGGCGTGTTTGCACGCTGCGTATCGCGCTCTGCGATGTGGATTCCCTTAACGCCTAATCGTTGCGCCAGAGAAGCCCACTCGGCCTTTGTTGTTGGCTCTGTTCCTGACAGGCCAATATCTTTTTGTAAGTTAAGCAAAGCCTGTTTGACAAACCATGAAACCATGCCCGGATTAGCACCACAGCACGAAACAGCCGTAGGGCCACCGGGTGAACGACGGCGCAGATCAAGGATGACTTCGCGCAACGCGTAATTGGATCGATCGCCAGGACCTTTTGATTGGTCGAAGTAAAAGCCGAGCCACGGCTCAGCTACCGTATCAATATACAGTGCGCCCAAAGAACGCGCTAAATCCATAATGTCGTGCGAGGACGTATCGACCGATAGGTTGATGCAGAAACCCTGCCCCCCGCCAGCCGTTAAAAGCGGCGATAACATCTCACGATAGTTCGCGCGCGTTACAGCGGATTGAATGAATTTAATCCCGCGCTCGTCGAGAAGACCGCGATCAGCATCCGATGGATCAATGACCACCAAGCGCTTTGGATCAAAATCAATGTGGCGTTCAAGTAAAGGCAATACACCCCGACCAATTGAACCAAAGCCGATCAAAACGACAGGGCCGTCAATACGGGCTAAAATCTTCTTATCGACCAAGATCTATACCTCTTAAACTACCAATAAGCCGGCTCTATTATCGGCTTATATTTTTTCCATTCACCCATTTTAGGTCAATAATTAACCTAAATATTACGCGGCCTGCCGCACTATATCGATCTTTTCATCTAAAGGCTCAGACTGAGAATCCATTGAAGCCCATTCGCCCGTGGCTCGCACAAGACCAAAAGCGCGGGAAAGGGCTCCCGCTTTCAGTTCTAGACCCAAAAACCTTTCGCGCTCGACTGGACCTGGCAGCCAAAGACCATCGGTCAATGCAACAGAAAAACCAAAGCGGGTGTAATAGGCAGCATCGCCCACCAAGATGACGGCGGAGTGACCGGCAAGCGATGCGCGATTAAGTGCAGCCCGCATCAAGCGTGCACCGATACCTTTCGAATGCATGGACTTTGCAACGGCTAACGGACCTAAGACGAGCGCATCGGACACACCACCTGCATTGACATGCCAAAGCCGAACGGTGCCAATAATTTCACCGTCGACTTCCGCGATCAGTGCTAGACCGTTCGCAGGCAAGCGACCGGCGCGCAAACGCTCGCAGGTTTTCTCAAACCGCTCTATGCCAAACACTTCATCAAGAAGTGCTTCCCGTGCCGAAACATCGGCCATTTTTTCTTCCCGGATCGTAACCATTCCCGAACTCCTTGCGGGGCGTTGCAAGCCCCAGCGATTCCGATTGTCTAAAAAGGATGACAGAAGGAAAGGTTCGGCAAACTGGCTGCCGAACCTTAAGGATTGACGCGTCAAGCGTCGTTTCAGATCGTGTAAGATCGGAGGGGTGGAAAACCGTTAAACGCAACAGCCGAGTAAGTCGTCGTGTAAGCGCCCGTACCTTCGATTAGGACCTTATCGCCAATCTGAAGGGAGACGGGCAATAAATACGGCGCCTTTTCATAGAGAACGTCGGCTGAGTCGCAGGTTGGACCGGCCAGCACGCAAGGAGCCGTTTCGGATCCATCGTGGCGGGTACGGATAGGATAGCGGATCGCCTCATCCATGGTTTCGGCAAGTCCACCGAATTTGCCGATATCGAGGTAAACCCAACGCACATCGTCATCTTCAGACTTCTTCGAAATCAGAACGACTTCCGATTCAATAATACCTGCATCCCCAACCATGCCGCGGCCTGGCTCAATGATGGTCTCAGGCAAATCATTGCCGAAATGCTTCACGAGGCCACGGAAAATGGCCTCGCCATAGCTTTCGACGCCAGGGACTGGCTTCAAATACTTAGCTGGAAAACCACCGCCGAGATTAACCATCGAGAGGTGCATGCCGCGCTCAGCGCATTCACGGAAAATAGCAGAAGCGGAACCGAGCGCTTGATCCCAAGCCTCGACATTGCCTTGTTGTGAGCCGACATGGAACGAAACGCCATAGGCTTCGAGGCCTAGGCGATGGGCGTGCTCGAGCACGTCTGCAGCCATTTCAGGAACGCAACCGAATTTACGGGAGAGCGGCCATTCGGCACCCGCACCGTCGCATAAAATGCGGCAGAAAACGCGGGCTTCAGGGGCGGCGCGAGCGACTTTATCGACTTCTGCGATGCAATCGACCGCGAAAAGACGAACGCCGAGCGTATAAGCTGTCGCGATATCGCGCTCTTTCTTGATCGTATTGCCAAAAGAAATGCGATCAGCCGTTGCACCGGCGGCCAGTGCCATTTCAACTTCGACAACGGAAGCCGTGTCAAAGCAAGAGCCCATTGATGCAAGAAGACGCAGAATAGCCGGATCAGGATTGGCCTTCACCGCGTAATAAACGCTGGTGTCAGGCAAAGCCCGCGCAAAGGTCTGATAGTTATCGCGAACGATGTCGAGATCGACGACAACGCAAGGACCATCCTCACGTCGGGTGCGTAAAAATTCACGAATGCGTGCGGTCATGGCACGAACTCCCCTCAAACGAAGCCCTTGGCTTCCTATTACAGAACATCGACTGACGACTTCCCGGACCGGCGCGTTGGAAACGCCAGAGGGGTCGGGTCAACCGCGTGAACTGCCGTAGATTGGAAGGGAGATCCCCGCCGCACTGTTGGCAAGATGGACAAGCCTCTTCGGGTTCTCTGCCTTTGGAGGGCAAAGAGAGACGAAAAAGCCCGCTCCGTCGTTGCTTTAAGTCGCGTCCCTCGGGGAGAACGAGGTACGCCGGTTTCGCCTCCGGCTGCCGATTGATTATCGGATTCGTCGAGAAGTCTGACGAACCCGGGCGGCTGTCCGGCCTCTTGTCCGGATGCCCACCAACCGACACACGACCACAGGCACGTGCGAAATTGGGCAAGGGGGGAAATAGGGGCATTGCCCCCCCATTGCAAGCGTTTTTTTTGTCATAATTTTTGTGACAATTTGACGCCCTGAAAACAGGGTTAAGATTCTGAAAGTCCAAGCCTATTTCAGCATGAAAGTGTCATGATGAGCGAAGGTTAGCCGACAGGGGCTCTAATGGCCGTTGGTCAGTCGCCTCTTCATCGGAAGCGGAGTCGCTTATGGGCGACGGATTCGCCTTTGGAACAATATCAATCCGGTATCCTAGCGCATCAAGCACTTTGGTAATGGTCGCAAAGCTTGGATTACCGTCGCCTGATAACGCCTTAATTAGCCCCATGCGGCTTATACCCGTCTCACGCGAAAGCTGACTCATCCCGCGCGCACGGGCGACAGCGCCCAAAGCGTGGGCAATAAGTGCGGGATCATTATCCTCGGCAATCGCTGCGAGATAATATTGGATATCTTCATTCGTTTTCAAAAAATCGGCGGTATCGTAACGCGAGAGCTTCACCATTCTAGTAAATCCTCAATCTCGGCGGCCAATTCACGCGCCCGGGCAATATCCCGTGACTGAGAGCTTTTATCGCCACCACATAACAAGATAACAACCGCCCGGCCACGCCGGACAAAATATACCCTATAGCCCGCACCCATATGGATACGCATCTCGCTGATACCTAACCCGACAGGCGCAACATCACCGGCATTGCCGAGCGCAAGACGATCAATCCGCTTCTCAATCGCCGCCCTAACCGTTCGATCCCGGAGTGATGTAAACCAATCTAAGAATATGTCGGTTTTGAAGACCTCGGTCATTAATGTATACCATGGTTATCATCTGTCAACTATGGTACGCAATACAAGCTTACGGGCTACCTCTCACCCCGCTGGATGAACCTTCCGCCAGTGCCGTGCGATATCGACCCGCTTTGCGACCCAAACCTTGTCGTGGCTCTGCACATAATCGAGGAATTTTTCGAGCGCGAGCGCGCGGCCCGGACGTCCGACAAGGCGGCAATGCAGGCCGATATTCATCATTTTCGGCGCTCCTTCGGCGCCTTCACGGTAGAGCATGTCGAAATTGTCTTTGAGGTAAGAATAAAAATGCTCGCCCGTGTTGAAGCCCTGTGGGGTCGCAAACCGCATATCATTGGCATCCAACGTGTAAGGGATGATCAGATGCGGGCCCTTTGGACCTTTGACCCAATAGGGCAAATCATCGGCATAGGTATCGGACGAATAGAGGAAACCACCCTCCTCCATCACCAAATCTTGCGTGTTCATCGAACAGCGGCCCGTATACCACCCCAAAGGACGCTCGCCGACCAGTTCGGTGTGCAGGCGGATCGATTCGGCAATTTGCCGACGTTCTTCCTCGATCGGCATATCCTTATGCTCGACCCATTTGAGGCCGTGTGAAGCAATTTCCCAATCGGCTTCTTGCATCGCCTTTAATTGTTCAGGACTACGCGCCAATGCCGATGTCACGCCATAAACGGTGACCGGCATGTTGCGTTTGGTGAACATCCGCCACAGCCGCCAAAAACCTGCACGGGCGCCATATTCATAAATCGATTCCATATTCCAATGGCGTTGGCCGGGCCATTGCGCCGCTCCGACGATTTCGGACAAGAAGGCTTCGGACGCTGCGTCACCATGCAAAATATTGTTTTCGCCGCCCTCTTCATAATTGACGACAAATTGAACGCAGACATTGGCTCGACCCGGCCATTGCGGATCGGGCGTGTGGCGGCCATAGCCAAGCATGTCGCGGGGATAATCGGTCGTCATTTGAGCCTCCTTAATGCAATTCGGCTCAAGAAAACCCGACTATCCCCGGCAAGGCAAGCTTGATGACGAGACCAACACCCGTTGTTACCAAGAGTGTAAGGCCGAGCCCTTGATGCAAGACCAGCAAAAGCACAAAGGCCAGTAGCGACAATACCAGCGCGTCCGGCCGGATCGAGGAGAAGATAACCGATGGCATTTGGATAAACCCCAAGGTCATTTCGCCGACATCAGCGAACAAAACATGGAGCCCAAACCAAAAGGCAACCCACGCAACCACCCCAACGACAATAGCGGTGATCGCGGCAAGTGAAGCCGAAAGCCGCTGGTTGGATCTTAACCGTTCGAGATAGGGCGCGAGCGAAAAGATCCATAGAAAGGATGGCACAAAGGTCATCCATGTGGTGAGCAGTGCGCCCAATATGCCGGCAAATATGGGATTGAGAATGCCGGGCGCACGCATCGCGGCAAGAAATCCAACAAATTGCGTCACTAGAATTGTTGGCCCGGGCGTCGTTTCAGCCAATCCAAGGCCATCCACCATTTCATGGGGCTGAAGCCATCCTTTGCTTTCAACGGCGGCTTGCGCAAGCCAAGCGAGCAGCGCATAGGCCCCACCGAAGGTAACAGCGGCCAATTTGGCGAAGAATAAACCGATATCCACGAGGCGATGATCGGGACCCGCCATCAAAACGGCAACACCAAGCGGCGCAAACCAAATGGCTAGCCAAACGAGGATCGTCTTTAGGGTGCGAAAAGTTTGCCCCGATGGGATGTTGATAGGAATGGCCGGCGAAGAAGACAGTGCAAAGGCCTGCGGTACGAAAGGCCCAATTCCATAGGCTAAAGCAGCGGTACCTAACACCAATGCCGGAAACGGTACGCTAAACAACCCGATAGCGATAAAGGACGCAACGGACAAAACGACGAGGGCACGCGTCTTAAAGGCCCGCTTTGCTATTCGCATAACCGCCTCTACTACCACCGCCAGCACTGCAGCTTTAAGTCCGAAAAATAAAGCGGAAACAAAGGGAACATGGCCAAGCAAAGCATAAACCAAAGATAGTCCCAGCATGACGATGGCGCCCGGTAGAACAAACAACGTGCCTGCCGCCAGACCACCCTTAATGCCATGGAGACGCCAGCCAATATAGGTTGCGAGCTGTTGAGCTTCAGGACCCGGAAGCAGCATGCAAAAATTCAAGGCGTGCAAAAATGTCGTCTCGTCGATCCATTTACGCTCATCAACAACGCTTTTATGGAGCATCGCGATTTGGGCTGGAGCTCCCCCAAACGACAGGCAGCCAATACGCAACCAAAGCCGAATGGCCTCATCAAACGATACCTCAGTTTTCAACTTGACCATGATTCGGATCCCATCTTGCACGTACCGATCTATCCTTTAGCCGTGACAGAGATGCAACGGAGATCAGCTTACCCGGAGGTCGCGGCGCAATTGATTAAGCGGTATTGTTCATAAAGTTC
>DAIOVR010000084.1:0-4954 GCA_036758905.1 Beijerinckiaceae bacterium
AAGCGGAAAATGTATTACGAGATTTATACCGCAGCTTTATCGCCGACAGCCGATTATTGCCTGAAGATTGGCAAATCAGGCTCAAAGCAGCGAATGAGAGCGAAAAGGCCTATCATATTGCGGATTATATCGCCGGTATGACAGATCGCTTTGCGCTTGAAGAGCATCGGCGTTTGTTTGACGCAACGCCCGATTTGCGTTAGCCGCCGAGCGCATAGTTTTGAGAATTGGATCGTGAAATGAACGTGTTCGACATCTATCAGCGCAAGATCGCTGAGACCGTCTTGGAAATGGGTCAATCGGGCAAGCTGCCTGCCAATCTTGATACCCATAAGATAGTGGTCGAACCACCGCGCGATATGTCTCACGGGGATCTGGCGACGAATGTGGCGCTCGTATTTGCAAAAGAAGTAGGGATGGCGCCTCGCGCCTTGGCCGAAATATTAGTCGGCCCTTTATCGGGATTTGAAGGCGTTTCGAAGGTTGAGATAGCTGGGCCAGGCTTCATCAATTTGAAGCTTGATCCCGCCATTTTCCATCGCGTTGTCGGAGCGGTGTTAGAGCAAAAGACGGAATTCGGACGCAGCCGCATTGGCGCGGGCCAAAAGGTCAATGTGGAATTTGTCTCGGCAAATCCGACCGGACCCATGCATGTCGGCCATGGTCGTGGAGCTGTTTTTGGAGACGCGCTGGCGAGCCTCTTGGATTTTGCCGGTTTTGATGTGACGCGCGAATATTACATCAATGATGCGGGCGCCCAAGTCGATGTTTTAGCTCGTTCAGCGTTTTTGCGGTATCGCGAGGCGCTGGGTGAAGATGTGGGTGAAATTCCCGAAGGGCTCTATCCGGGAGATTATTTGATACCCGTTGGCGAGGAGCTGGCGAAATCGCACGGGCCGACTTTGCTGCAACTCGCCGAGAAGGATTGGTTGCCGATTACGCGGTCTACCGCCATTTCCATGATGATGGATATGATCCGGGAGGATCTTTCGGCTTTAAACATCCAGCATAATGTCTTTTTCTCCGAGCGGACCTTGTCGCAAGACGGACCTGTCGATCTGATCGGGCGGATGATTGACGATCTAAGAAGCCGCGATCTGATCTATCAGGGACGGCTTGCACCGCCCAAAGGCGCCCCTGTCGAGGATTGGGAAGATCGTGAGCAGACCTTGTTCCGTGCCTCTAATTTTGGGGATGATGTGGATCGTCCCTTGCTCAAATCGGACGGTACTTACACCTATTTTGCTGCCGATATTGCGTATCACCAATCGAAATTTGAGCGCGGCTTTCCCTTGATGATCGATGTCTGGGGCGCCGATCATGGGGGATACATCAAGCGGATGGCGGCCGCTGTTCGCGCTGTGACCAATGGCGAGGGTGAGTTAGACGTCAAAATTTGCCAGCTCGTACGGCTCTTGCGGAATGGCGAGCAGGTCCGAATGAGTAAAAGATCCGGCGATTTCATTACCTTACGCGAAGTCGTTGATGAAGTAGGTCGCGATGCCGTCCGCTTTATGATGTTGTTTCGGAAGAATGACGCCACGCTGGATTTCGACCTCGCCAAGGTGATCGAACAATCGAAAGACAATGCGGTCTTCTACGTCCAATATGCCCATGCACGGTGTTCGTCGGTATTACGGCAAGCCGCTGACTATCCTTTGTCGGACGATCCTGCCTCAATGGCTGCGTCTTGTGATCGGAGTGGACTTACCGATCAGGCTGAGCTTTCGGTCATGCATCGAATTTCACAATTCCCACGCATCGTGGAAGCCGCCGCTTTGGCCCACGAACCGCATCGGCTCGCATTTTATCTTTATGATTTGGCGAGTGATTTCCATTCTTTATGGAATCGTGGCAAAGATTCTCCGAAGTTGCGTTTTGTTATCGAAGACGACCGTGTTCTCACTCAAGCGCGGTTATCTTTGGTGGAGGCGGTCCGCTTTGTGCTATTCGCTGGTCTATCCGTACTTGGTGTTTCTGCCCCGAATGAAATGCGGTGAGCGGACGGTAAAAGCGGGTTAGCTCAGGGCATCTATCGCCGTAAACAGGGTTGATCTCATGACGGAAGACCAACAAAATCGGCCTGGCGTCAATCTCGAGGAATTAGAGAGGCAATTACGCGTCGCGTCACGGGCGCATGCTGAAGCTGCAATTCGTGCCAATCCCGCGCCGGAATTTGTTGAAAAACCAGCACCTGTTCCAGACTTGGATGCGTTGAGGCGTGATTTCACCCGGACTCCGCCTCCTATACCGCAACGGCCAGCGACAATGCCCGCCGAATTACCCGATCCAGGTCCACCGCCCGCTTTTTTAAGTGCGCCTGTACCGGGGCTAGGTCAGCCAGAGTATAGTAATCCTTTTGATGAGCGGTTTCCCTTGATCGATCGCGGCAAGGAACGCGGTTCGCCGGTTTTCCGCGGATTGATCCTATTGATCGTGCTGTTTTTATTCGGATCGTTCGGCTATTTCTTCTATTCTGGAAAATTATCTTTGAGCGTCTCCGTCGCGCCCGATCAAAAATCGGTGCCGGTCATCAAGGCGGATACGAATCCCGTAAAAGTTGTTCCTGATACCAATAATTCCAGCGATGCTGCGCCCGCCGGCTCCGAATTATTTGGTAAAAAAGGGGCGGACACTGTTAGTTCTGCGACAACTAAATCAAGCGCTGAAGCTCCTTTGGACGTTAATGCTGCTGTAAAAGCCAACGGTAACAAGTCGACGTCTTTAGTGCCAGGTATGGGAGAGCCTAAATCGGTGCGGACGGTTACTGTTCGGCCGGACGGGACGCTGATTGGTGATCCCACGAGCGGTGCAGCACCTACCGCACCAAGTGCTACGCCCGTTATCGTGACGCCGTCGGCGTCGGCGATGTCACAAGAGCCGCCTCAAGCGGTTGCTACACCTGCTGCGCCGCCAGCGCCTGCCCCCGTGAAGCCCGTTCAAACGGCTTCAGCCGAGCCATCAACAAGCCTGCCAACGTTGCCAAATGTGCCGGCAACACTCAATGGCGGTCCCGTTCCGCTTCCTCCGGTCCGCCCGAATGATGACCTTTTGAACGCGGCCCCCGACGATCCGCTTCGCGATCTTCTTGCTCAGGCTACCAATGATGAGCCAAAGCCTGCAGAAGAGCCTCAGGCGACCAATGACGTTCCGGTTATTGGTGATTACGCCGTCCAATTCGGCGCGTCACCCTCGGAGGCGGAAGCAAATTCGCTTTCGGCACGCCTAAAAACGCAGCTATCCGATTTGTTAGGCAATCACCCGATCGCGGTGATCAAGGCTGACAGCAATGGAAAAACGGTATTTCGTGTCCGCGCGCTCGGCTACAGCAGAGATGAGGCCGCGGCGGCCTGTGCTTCGGCTGCGGCTTCTGGCACGAAATGCTTTATCGCAAAAAATTGAACGCTTTTGGTTGATGGAACGCTCCGGATGAGTACCAAAGCCCTTATTATTGGCTGTTCGGGGACGGTTTTTTCGGCTGAGGAAATCAAATTTATCGGTAGGGCAAAGCCTTGGGGGTTGATTTTATTTCGCCGCAATATTGTCGATCGAGTGCAGCTTAAAACACTTAATTCCCATTTTCGCGAGATTGTTGGCCGTCCTAATGCTCCGATCTTGATTGATCAGGAAGGTGGCAGGGTACAACGCATGGGTCCGCCCGACTGGCGGAAATATCCGGCGGCCGCCCAATATTTAAAGGCTTCCAGAGGCGATGTTGAAGAGGCCGCTCATTTGGCGCGCTTGGCATCCCGCCTGATTGCCCATGATCTGGCCGAGTGCAATATTACTGTTGATTGTATGCCGGTTCTCGACTGTCCGGTGATCGGGGCGAATGACGCCATCGGGGATCGCGCCTATGCGTCAGACCCTGAAGCCATTTCCCGTATCGGACGTGCGGCGGCAGAGGGGATGCTGGAAGGCGGGGTATTGCCTGTTATCAAACATATGCCGGGCCATGGTCGCGCTATGGTCGACAGCCATCATGCGCTTCCTGTGGTGAAAGAACCTATAGATATCCTTGAAAATACAGATTTTTATCCATTTAAGCGCCTAAATGATCTCCCCGTTGCGATGACCGGACATATTGTCTTCGATGCCATTGATCCAACAGGTCCTGCGACCACGTCGGCAAAGATAATCCGTGACATTATCAGAGGCTGGATCGGTTTTGATGGCCTTTTATTAAGCGATGACGTCTCCATGAAGGCGCTTGCTGGCGGTTTCAGAGAGAGAACCCACGCTTTATTTGAGGCAGGGTGCGATATCGCGCTCCATTGTAATGGCGTGATGGACGAGGCCGAAGCGGTTGCTGCCGCGTCCCCCGTCTTGACTGGGCCGAGTTTGGAAAGGGCTAATCGGGCACTTTCCCTGCTCGAAAGACCCCCATCCGTGTTTGATCCTGTGGAAGCCGCCAAAATTCTCGAAGCTAAGCTTGCTCTTGTCGCCTGAAGTCGACAGAATCAAATCCTGAATTTTTGGGGTTTGTGTAACATTCAATGTCTGAAGCAAGGCTATTTGCCGAAAAGCCGTTCGAAGACGAGCGCGGCGTAAACGATCCGGTTTGCATGATTGATCTGGACGGTTTTTCCGGCCCGCTCGATCTATTGCTGGAATTGGCACGCCGCCAAAAGGTCGATCTTGCCAAAATTTCGATCCTTACGCTCGTCGAACAATATTTATCGTTTATCGAAGAGGCCCGCGCGCTTCGGCTTGAATTGGCCGCCGATTACCTTGTCATGGCGGCTTGGCTTACCTTTTTGAAGTCGAGATTGCTGCTACCGGCTGCGGCATCGCCTGATGAGCCCAATGCCGGTGATTTAGCGGCAGCACTTGCTAATCGCTTGCGTCGATTGGAGGCTATTCGGGCAGTTTCAAGGCTTTTGCACGAAAGACCTCAGCTTAATCGCGATATTTTCTCACGTGGCAGTCCGGAGCCGGTCGCGTTAAAGCGCAT
>DAIOVR010000084.1:5054-10440 GCA_036758905.1 Beijerinckiaceae bacterium
GCAGGAGCGAACATTTGCTCCTATTTATTTGCGCGCGCTCTCAACAAATACGGAAAGGTCCGTGGCATGACAGCCGAGGCAATGGTCATCATGGAAACAGAAATCGACGAAGAACGACCCGTTCAACGGGACGCACGCTATTTGCGCGACAAGCGCATCGTCGAAGCGCTGCTTTTTGCGTCGCCTAAGCCGTTAAGTGAAGAAGATTTCACTTTTCATCTTGGCCCCGATGGTGCGCTTGACGAGATTTTGGCAGAACTTGCCGCAGATTATGCCCCTCGTGGTGTCAATTTGCTTCGCACAGCGGGTAAATGGGCCTTTCGTACGGCAGAAGATCTCGGCCATCTTCTCGTTCGCGAACGCGAGGAGCCACGTCGGCTATCGCGCGCTGCTCTCGAAACATTGGCCATTATTGCCTACCACCAGCCGGTTACGCGTGCGGAAATCGAAGAAATCCGGGGCGTTGCGACGAGCAAAGGCACCGTTGATGTTCTTTTAGAAACCAATTGGATCAAATTGCGTGGTCGCCGTAAGGCTCCCGGGCGGCCTGTAACCTATGGCACGACCGAAGCCTTTTTGGATCAATTTGGCCTTCAAGCCATCGGTGAACTTCCCGGATTGTCGGAATTGAAGGGCGCGGGCTTCTTTGATGGAAGGCTTCCTGCTGACTTCGATGTTCCGGAGCCCTCGGATTCGGCTGAATTACGGCCTGATGAGGACCCATTGGATGAAGATCTGTTTGTTTTAATCGCGGAAGAGCGGGCGGGTGTTAGCGAAGAAGCGCTTGAGGCTGGACCACATTGAGCTGACATAAATCGGTATTTTAAATTTCAGGCGCACGAAGTTCTTGTTTTTACAGTCCCGTGCGCCTAGTTTCAGTTCCAGACAATATTGCTTGGTATATCCGGGCTCAATTTAATCGGAGGCCCCTTATGGGAAGCGTTAGCATCTGGCACTGGGTTGTCGTCGGTATCATCGTGATGCTGCTATTTGGTCGTGGTAAAGTTTCAGACCTTATGGGTGATGTTGCCAAAGGCATTAAGTCGTTCAAAAAAGGAATGGCTGATGATGAACCTGTCGCAGCCGCTCATCCTGCCGAAGCGGCTAAGCCCGTTCCTGGCCCAGCAGCAGCTCCGGCTGCTGCGCCACAGGCCGCTCCACACGAGCATAAAGCCGGTTAATTGGTTCAACGTGCGCGTTAAGCGCTCGGAAAGCAGGCTTTTGCTCGATGTTTGATTTCGGCGCAGGGGAACTGGTTGTCATAGGCGTCGTTGCGCTCGTGGCCATCGGACCTAAAGAATTACCCGGTCTTCTACGGACTGTTGGACAGGCCGTAGGAAAGATGCGCCGTATGGCGGGTGATTTCCAAAATCAGTTTAGCGATGCCATGCGCGAAGCCGATATGGCGGACGCACAAAAGCTTATTTCGGATATCAAATCGGACATGTCGGGCGTAGCAGCCTCCGCGGAGATAAAAGAAGTCTACCCAACGCTTGCGGAATTATCGGCGCCTGCTCCAGCCATTCCGTTCGAACCTACCTCAACCGAGCCGGAACAGGTTATTGCGCCAGTAACGGTAGCTGTTGACGAGGTTGAGGATAAACCTAATCCTAAGAAGAGAACTAAAAAGGCCGTTGCCGAGACAGATGACAACGACGCCAATCTATTTTCAGAGATAACGTCATCCGGAGATGCGACCGACGGTGAAAAGCCGAAACGTCGTTCGCCAAGCAAAAAATCCGAACCACAAGAAGATGCGTCATGACGACGGAAGATATTGACGCATCGAAAGCGCCATTAATGGAGCATTTGATTGAGTTGCGCGCGCGGCTCATTAAATCGCTAGTAGCGTTTTTTATCATGTTCTTCTTTTGCTTTTTCTTCGCAAAGCAAATCTACAATATTTTGATCTTCCCCTATGTCCTTGCCGCCGGCGACGTTTCACAGGTCAAACTAATTTATACAGCACCACTCGAATATTTATTTACGCAAATAAAAATAGCCGTTTTCGGTGCTTCTTTTTGTTCGTTTCCGGTTGTTGCAACTCAAATTTATAAATTTGTAGCCCCGGGTCTGTATAAAAACGAAAAGGACGCGTTTGTTCCATATCTGATTGCGACCCCTGTTTTATTTCTGGTGGGCGCGTCGGTCGTGTTTTTTATCGCGATGCCGATTGTCATGAAATACTCTATCGGCCAGCAGCAGCTTGACGTTGCCGGCGCAGCATCGATCGAGCTTCTGCCGAAGGTGAGCGAATATTTGTCACTCATTATGACATTGATTTTCGCGTTCGGTATCACGTTTCAGCTTCCCGTCGTTTTAACGCTTTTGGCCCGTGCAGGCTTTATTGACGCGCAATTCTTACGCGACAAACGGCGCTATGCGATTGTTTTGGTCTTTGTCGTGGCTGCCGTTTTAACGCCTCCCGACGTGATTAGTCAGATGTCGCTCGCTATTCCGACCCTGCTTTTGTATGAGGCCTCTATCTTCGCCGTGCGAATCGTCGAAAAACAACGTGCCAAGGCTGAAGCGGAACGAAACGCTGAATAAACCGTTTTTCCGTTTCTTTAAAAACAGTTAGACGAGAAAATTCATGTACGATATCCGCTGGATCCGCGAAAACGCCGAGCGTTTTGACCAAGGTTTGCAACATCGTGGAGCGGCACCTCTAGCCGCTCATTTATTGGCGATGGATGATGAACGTCGCGCCGCGATTGCTGTTTCGCAATCGACGCAAGAACGCCGTAATGCGCTGTCGAAAGAAATCGGCCAAGCAATGGCTGCCAAAGATCAGGCGCGTGCGGATGCTTTGAAGGCGGAAGTATCGTCGCTTAAGGATAAGCTTGCAGAAGCCGAAGCGATCGAAAAGCAGGTTATCGCCGCCCTTGACGCCGAATTGGCCGCGATCCCGAATACACCTTTGGAGTCGGTGCCGGTTGGTAGTGACGAGCATGGAAATGTGGTGACCCGCGTTTGGGGAGAGCCGAAGCCTTTGGGCTTTGAGGCCAAGCAGCATTTTGAGATTGGTGAGGCCTTGGGCCTTATGGATTTTGAGGCTGCGGCCAAGATGTCGGGCGCGCGCTTCGTGGTGAATAAAGGCCAATTGGCGCGGCTTGAACGAGCTATCGGTCACTTCATGCTCGATCTTCATACCAGCGAAAATGGCTATATGGAGGTTAACCCGCCACTGCTCGTTAAAGACCATGCCATGTTTGGTACAGGTCAATTGCCGAAATTCGCCGACGATCTTTTCCGCGCCTTGCCGGATTATTGGCTTATTCCAACGGCGGAAGTCTCGCTTACCAATCTCGTTCGCGAAGAGATCGTTGAGGAGAAAACACTGCCTATGCGGATGACGGCTTTGACGCATTGTTTCCGTGCGGAAGCAGGCTCGGCAGGACGCGACACGCGAGGCATGATCCGCCAGCACCAATTCCAGAAGGTTGAATTGGTAACGATTGCAACGCCGGAGCAATCGGAAGCCGAACACGAGCATATGACGCGGTCGGCTGAAAAAGTGCTGCAAAAGCTCGGACTGCCTTATCGCGTGATGACGCTGTGCACGGGCGATATGGGATTTGGCTCACAAAAGACCTATGATATCGAGGTTTGGTTGCCGGGGCAGGGCATGTATCGCGAGATTTCCTCCTGCTCGGTCTGCGGCGATTTCCAAGCACGGCGGATGAATGCGCGCTTTAAATCAACGGACGGCAAGGGCAATCGGTTTGTCCATACGCTGAATGGTTCAGGTCTGGCCGTCGGGCGCACTTTGGTTGCTATTTTGGAAAATTATCAAAACGCGGACGGCTCTGTCACAATACCTGAGGCCTTATTGCCCTATATGGGCGGCATCACAAAAATAGAAAAAGCGATTTAAAATGCGCATTTTAGTCACGAATGATGACGGTATTCATGCCCCTGGCTTAGCCATTTGCGAAGCGATTGCGCGTACCCTTTCCGACGATGTGTGGATTGTCGCCCCTGAAACGGATCAATCAGGCGTTGCTCATTCCTTATCGCTGAACGATCCGCTCCGATTGCGCCAATCGGGCCCGCAACGCTATGCCGTCCGCGGGACACCGACCGATTGCGTGATCATGGCGGTTCGTCATGTGCTCGATCGCAAGCCGGATCTTGTTCTTTCGGGCGTTAATCGCGGGCAGAATGTGGCTGAAGACGTGACCTATTCAGGCACAGTCGCTGCAGCCATCGAGGGCACTATTCTTGGCGTTCCATCGATCGCGCTCTCGCAATGTTATGGCCCCGATACGGTAAAGGCCTTGCATTGGAATTGCGCCGAGACTTTAGCCCCCGATATTATTCGTAAAGTTCTCAAAGAGGGCATTCCTCCCAATATTTTGGTGAATATTAATTTCCCGAATTGCAAACCGGAGGACGTCAAAGGCACCAGCGTTTCCGTTCAGGGACAACGACAGCAAGATTTGCTCAGGATTGACGAACGGTTCGATGGTCGGGGTAATCCTTATTATTGGATCGCCTTTGCGCGCGGAAAATCAATTCCCGGCCATGGTACTGATCTCGAAGCGATCGCGGATCATCGGGTATCAGTAACGCCGCTTCGGCTTGATTTGACCGATGAGCCTACGCTCACGCGCTACGCTCAAATTTTTTAAAAGGGTCAAGGCTTGACGGCCAATATGAAAAACGCGGAAGCCAAAATGTCGTTCCTGTTAGGCCTTCGGTCTGGCGGGTTGCTCGACACGGCAAGCTTGAAAGCGTTTGAGCGCGTCTCGCGGATCGATTTTGTCGGCCACCAATATTCAGATCTGGCACATGAGGATGTAGCGCTTCCAATCGCGTGTGGTCAGTCACAATCCTCTCCTGGCTCGATTGCGCGCATGTTGGCTGCACTGGGCGCTTCATCGGGCGATCGTATCTTGGAAATAGGCACGGGATCGGGCTATGCGAGCGCGCTCTTAAGTCAAATCGGACTAAGTGTGACGACCATGGAACGCTACCGGACCTTGGTTGAGGCCGCCAGAACGCGTTTTGCGCGTCTGGGAATAACCAATATAAATGTCATCCATGGGGATGGATCGCGTGGCTTGGCAGAAGAGGGGCCCTTCGATCGAATCCTTATTCATGGTGCTATCGAAGGTGAAGTTGATCCCTTTATCGAACAATTAACGCCAGGCGGCGCTTTGGTTGGTGTCTTACGCGTCAGCCATGTTGCCGAATTAACGCGATGGCGCCGCGCCGAAGGTAGCCGCTCTGTTGAGATGGATCATTTCGGAAGGCTCGATATGCCGCTTTTGGCAAATGGTTTATCCGAAATTCTTTAAGGCAATATTTCGCCTCACATTTCGCAAAGAAAGAACTTCTTAACCTAAACAGAGGTTTAATGCCTTTGTTGACGCGAGTCGTT
>DAIOVR010000085.1:0-5548 GCA_036758905.1 Beijerinckiaceae bacterium
GTCAGCGTCAAACGCGAGACGGGAGGCACGCCTGCCTATGCGGTGACCCATAACCACCCTGCGCTCGTGCTTTCGGAAGATGTGCTTGAATCGGTGCTCGACCGTCGTCCCGTGCGCGTGCGCATGGGCGCCACTATCCCGATTGGTGATATTTTCAAACGCGTGCTCGGTATTGATACGGTGTTTTTCTCCTTCTCGACGGTCGATGAAGATTATCACGCGCCGAATGAATTCTTCCGCCTTTCAAGCTATGAACGCGGCATGGTCGCGTGGGCGCGCTATCTCGGAAAGCTTGGCGAGACATCGGCGACGGATTTCTTTAAAAGAGAGTCATGAGCCCTTTGCCAACATTGACCTCGGACGAACTTGAACGTTATGCGCGGCATATCGTGTTGCGCGATATTGGCGGGCCGGGGCAGCAAAAGCTCAAAGCCGCGCGGGTTCTGGTGATTGGTGCCGGAGGGCTTGGCGCACCACTCTTGCAGTATCTCGCAGCCGCAGGGGTTGGCACCATAGGCCTTGTCGATGATGACACGGTGTCGCTCTCCAATTTGCAGCGGCAGGTCATCCATCGCACAGAGGATGTCGGCCGCCCCAAAGTGGCGAGCGCGACGGATGCGATCAAGCATCTCAACCCGCATGTAACGGTCGAAGCACACGCCACCCGCATCACCGCAGAAAATGCAGCCGCATTGATTGCGGCCTATGATGTCGTAGCCGATGGCTCGGATAATTTCGCGACACGCTATCTCGTATCGGACACGTGCTTTTACGAAGGCAAAACGCTTGTCACCGCAGCGCTTGGCGCGATGGATGCAACGCTTACCACGTTACGTCCGCATGAGCTCGCACCAGACGGAAAACCCAACCCGACCTATCGGTGTCTGTTCCCCGAGCCGCCACCCGCAGGTATGATCCCCGCTTGTGCGGAAGCAGGCGTCTTAGGCGCGCTTGCAGGCATGGTTGGCAGCATGATGGCGCTGGAAGTCATCCGCGCCCTTGTGGGCTTTGGTGTGCCGCTCGTCGGCAAGCTATTGATGATGGATGCGCGCGCGATGCGGTTTGAAACGATCCTCTATGATCGAGATCCCGATAACCCGCTCAATGGCGATCATACATCAGCCTGATTGCGAAACGCGCGTCGCCATATATTTCGAATTGTGTAAAATCACCTTCGCGCCAACTGTAACTCGGTTATATAAATCCACAATATCTTCGTTGAGCATCCGCACACAGCCGCTTGAGACCTGTTCGCCAATTGTCCATGGCTCATTGGTGCCGTGAATGCGGAACAAAATATCCTGCCCGTTTTGATAGAGATAGAGCGCACGCGCGCCGAGCGGACTATCAAGGCCGCCTTCCATGCTGGCGGGAAGATCAGGGATGATCGAACGCATCGTGGCGGTTGGAATCCATTCAGGCCACGCGCCTTTGCGACCAACGCTTGCCACACCCTGCCAGGAAAATCCGCGCCGCCCGACACCGATGCCATAGCGAATAGCCGTGCCATCGCCCTGATAAAAGAACAGATGCCGCGCATCGATATCGACGACAATCGTATTGGCTGGATAATCTTCAGGCGCGTCGACCGTTTCGCGTCGAAGATCAGCACGCAACCGCGAGCGATCAACCAGCGGAATATTGTAAGGCTCATCGGGCAGGGAGCCAATATACCATTGATCCGCATCGTCCGGCGGATCCATCGGCTGAAAATTTTCGGCACTGGCTGCGGCAACCCGATGGATTTTCGCATCCGTGCCGGTTTCGCTCGCATAGGCCGAGGCGCAAAAAACCATCGCGCCCAGAACGAGCGCTGCTCCTAAACCGAATGAATTTCCGCGCAACAGGTTCGACATCGTTCTGATCACATCCCTAACAATGCGTCAAAATTATCAGTTGAATCATAAGGATTCATTACCGATACCGTCAGAACACCCTTAGCCGCGCAGCACCGCTCCGGTCTTTTTCGTAACCTCGGCGACGATCCGCGTCGAAACGGCGTCAATCTCCGTGTCCGTCAACGTTTTCTCGACCGGTTGCAGCGTTACAGCAATGGCAATCGACACCTTGCCTTCCGGAACGCCCATACCTTCGTAAACGTCAAACACGGCGATATCGGCAATCAACGCCCGTTCGGCCGCTTGGGTTGCCTTGATCATGTCCGATACCGGAACAGACTTATCGACGATGAACGCGAAGTCGCGGCTCACAGGCTGGAACTCCGGCAGAACAAGCTTCGGCTTCATGCGCGTTGGCCGCGCCTTGGGCGGTGGCAAGAGATCGAGATTGATCTCGCACGCAACAACAGGGCCCTTCACATCAAGTGCTTCAAGAATGCGCGGATGCACTTCACCAAAGGCACCTACAACCATTTTAGGCCCGAATTGCAACGTACCGGAACGGCCGGGGTGATACCAAGAAGGTCCGCCTTGCACCACTTGCAAGCCAGCGACCGGAATACCGAGCGCTTCGAGCAATGCGAAGGCATCGGCTTTTGCGTCAAACACATCAACCGAGGCATCGCCCTGCCAGTGACGGCCTAAGCCCTCCGGTCCTGCAAGGCCACGGCGTACCGATGTCGCAACAATCGACTGATCTTCAGGCTTATCGCCCTTAAAGACCTGCCCCACTTCAAACACCGCAACATCGGAAAGGCCACGCGCCACATTGCGTCCAACGGCCTTGAGCAGGCCTGGCAACAGGCTTGGGCGCATATCGGAAAGATCGGATGCAATCGGATTAGCGAGCGACAATTGCGGCTTGCCGCCACCAAACGCTTCCGCTTCCGATTTGCCGATAAAGGACCATGTCACCGCTTCCACCAAACCACGCGCGGCGAGCGCACGCTTAGCAAGGCGAGTGCGTTTTTGGATGAGTGTCAAGACAGGCTTGATCACCGTTGCGACTTCGCGCGGGAACGGCGTCATTTCAACCTGATCAAGCCCTGCAATGCGGATGATCTCTTCGACGATGTCGGCCTTTTGCTCGACATCCGGACGCCAGGACGGCACCGCGACTTTGACTTCTTTGTCATTGCCCGAAACCCAGAAACCAAGCTCCGTCAAAATCGCTTTCATCTCGGGCACAAGCATCGAAACGCCCGTGAGGCGTTTTACTTCCGACCATGGGAAAGTGATGATTTTTTCAGGTGCCGGAACTTCACCTGCAACAATCGCCTCGCTCGGTGTGCCGCCGCAAAGCTCCATCACCATATGCGTTGCGAGATCAAGACCCGGCACGCAGAAGGCCGGATCAACGCCGCGCTCGAAACGATAACGTGCATCGGTATTGATGCCGAGCTTGCGGCCTGATTGCGCAATGTTGAACGCATCCCAAAGTGCCGATTCAATCAGCACATCGGTGGTATGTTCATCGCAGCCTGAATGTTCGCCACCCATAATACCGGCAATCGATTCAACGCCATTGTCATCGCAAATCACAACGGTTGTTGGATCAGGACGATAGGTCTTGCCATCGAGTGCTAAAATCTCGTCACCGTCTTTCGCGTGACGCACCACGAGGTTACCAGCGACCTTTTTAGCGTCGAACACATGCAGCGGGCGGCCACGGTCAAAGGTGATGTAATTGGTGATATCGACCAGCGTGTTGATGGGCCTGAGGCCGATGGCCTTCAAGCGGCGCTGCATCCAATCCGGGCTCGGGCCATTCTTGACGCCCCGCACGAGACGCAGCGCGAAAGCAGGAGCCAGATGTTTCTGGTCGTCCGCAAAATTGAGTTTCACCGATACCGGGCAAGCGCCCTCGCCTTTCACCGGCTTTAAATCATGCCGCTTCAACGAGCCCAAACCTGCAGCGGCGAGATCGCGCGCTACACCATAAACACCGAGCGCATCGGAACGGTTAGGCGTTACTGCAATATCAATGATCGGATCATCAATCTTGGCGTAATCAACATAGCGCACGCCCACAGGCGCATCCGCTGGCAAATCGATAATGCCGTCATGGTCTTCGGAAAGCCCAAGCTCGAAGCCCGAGCACAACATGCCAGCGCTCTCCACGCCACGCACCATGCCGACCGAGATCGTAATGTTCTTGCCCGGAATATAGGTGCCCGGTGGCGAGAACACGCTTTTCATGCCCGTACGTGCATTCGGCGCGCCGCAAACGACCTGCACCGGTTTGCCGTCGCCAATATCGACCATGCAAACCCGCAAACGATCCGCATTCGGATGCTGTTCGGCGGAGATCACATAGGCCGTGATATAGGGCGCGAGAGCCTTGGCAGGATCTTCCACGCCTTCAACCTCGAGGCCGACTTTCGTCAGGCCGTCGACGATAGCGTCAAGGGAGGCTGAAGTATCAAGATGCTCTTTGAGCCAAGAGAGGGTGAATTTCATGGTGATCCGGCTATTTTTTGAAGCCCCTTTCAAGGGCTTTGTAAATCTCATCGTCGTTACGTTTGCCAATTAGCCTGACTTGAAGGATTTGGCCATCGACAACGTAAATAATTCGGTATTCTCCCGCCCGTAGACGGCGCATCGGTGAATAGCCTTTCAGGACTTCCGTAGGCAAGGCCTGAGGATCTGTTGCAAGGGATTGGAGCTTTTCGGCAATCTGACGCGCCTGTTTGGCGGGTAGGGATCCGAGAAAAGCCGCCGCCTGTTTAGAAAGATCAATCGCGAGCATTCAGAAGTTTATCCATGAGCGCACGGCTGGCTTCTTCTCCAATATAACCCTCGGCATGCGCTTTTTTGGCTTCTTCGCCCCAGATCGTGTCCTCAATATCCTGAATGGACATGAAAACGCCAACCGGCCTGTTTTGCTTGGTAATCAGTACGGGTTCGCGCTGGGCCGCTTCAATCATCTGGCCGAACGCATTTTTGGCTTTAGCCGCAGTCATCGTTTTCATCGGAACCTCTTAGCTATTTTAGCTATAATAGCTACTTTGGCTGAAACGATCAAGGCAAACAACTCGAGCTAATCGACCCGTATAACGTCCTTAAACGCTCAACCCACCCGTCAGCGTCGGCAAATCCAACGGCCGGAACCCGTAATGCGATAACCAGCGGACATCGGCCTCGAAGAACGGGCGCAAATCTGGCATGCCATATTTCAGCATCGCAATACGGTCGATGCCCATGCCCCACGCGAAGCCTTGGTATTCATCGGGATCAAGCCCGCAATGGCGGATGACATTCGGGTGCACCATGCCGCATCCCAAAATCTCGAGCCAATCCTCGCCCTCGCCGAAGCGGATTTCGCCGCCTTTGCGCGAGCACTGGATATCGACTTCCACCGATGGTTCCGTGAACGGGAAGAAGCTTGGGCGGAAACGCATTTTGACGTCGTCGACTTCAAAAAAGGCTTTGCAGAATTCGGCCAAAATCCATTTCAAATGGCCCATATGCGAGCCCTTATCGATGACGAGACCTTCGACCTGATGGAACATCGGCGTATGCGTCTGATCCGAGTCGCAGCGATAGGTGCGGCCGGGAATAATGACGCGGATCGGCGGCTTCTGCGTCATCATGGTGCGGATTTGCACGGGGCTTGTATGGGTGCGCAGTAGCTTGCGCTCGCCATTCTC
>DAIOVR010000085.1:5648-10369 GCA_036758905.1 Beijerinckiaceae bacterium
ATGGCAGTGACGAGTTCGGATTCGAGCGACGAATAATCGGTCATGGCAACACCGCAAGCTAATGACGAATGAATAACAATAAAAAGGCCCGCGAATGCGCTCGCGGGCCCTGAAGCGATTACCTGTGCAGTATTACTACCAGATTAAGCAGCAACCGCAGCGATATGCGCCTTGGCCTTTTCGACGAGCGCAGCGAACGCCACAGGCTCGTGAATGGC
Source organism: Beijerinckiaceae bacterium (assembly GCA_036758905.1). Lineage (GTDB taxonomy): Bacteria > Pseudomonadota > Alphaproteobacteria > Rhizobiales > Beijerinckiaceae > CAIUPE01. The sequence goes on from DAIOVR010000085.1 coordinate 5,867, forward strand.
GAGATCGGAGAGAACCTTACGGTCGACCACGATGCCAGCCTTGTTGAGGCCGTCAATGAAGCGCGAATAGACAATGCCATGCTCGCGAACGGCAGCGTTCAAACGCTGGATCCAGAGCGCGCGGATCGTACGCTTCTTGGCCTTACGATCGCGTGTTGCATATTGCATCGAACGATCAACGGCAGCCTTAGCTGCGCGGATCGTATTTTTGCGACGGCCGTAAAAGCCCTTCGCAGCCTTGAAAACTTTTTTATGCTTGGCGTGGGATGTTACACCCCGTTTGACACGTGCCATGACTGATCTCCTTCGGAAGAAACACTAAAAATGTGATGGAAAACTTTTACCCTTGAGCGATCAGCCGTTGGGGAGGAAGTATTTCTTGACGTTGTAACCGTCGGTTTCGAACATCACATTGGTGCCGCGCAGATTACGAATCTGCTTGTTCGTCCGCTTGATCATGCCGTGGCGCTTACCTGCCTGAGCATACATCACCTTGCCGGTGCCGGTGATTTTGAACCGCTTTTTGGCGGCCGATTTGGTCTTCATCTTGGGCATTTTGCTCTCCTTGGGGCGGCCGAAACCGTCCATTCTTAATAAAATCAGCGTGTTGCCACACTGTTCGCATCGACAATGAGCGAAATAAACCGCCACGGCAGCCCTTAATCAGCCGGGCGGTTTGAAGGCTGGGTGTATAGAGGGAAAGCCGAGGGTTTGCAACGGGTGAGGTTGCGAATTTTCTATCCCCACCAACAGGGTTTGGCTTAAAACCGATACCCATGACCGATTCAACCCTCATTCTGCCGCCCGATGGCCGGCAATCCGAGACGGCGCTGATGATCGCGCGCGGAACGCGACGGCTTTTGCGCGATTTAGGCTTTGCCAGCGTGACCGAATTGACGCTGGCCTCAAACCGGCGGGCCGATCTGGTGGCCTTGGGCGATGACGGCACCATCTGGATCGTCGAGATCAAATCCAGCATTGAAGATTTCAGGGTGGACCAGAAATGGCCCGATTACCGGCTTCATTGCGACCGCTTGTTCTTCGCGATCCCCGAAACCGTGCCCACCGACATCATGCCGGAGGATGCAGGCCTCATTTTGGCCGATTCCTATGGCGCCGCCATGTTACGTGAGGCACCCGAGCATCGATTAGCAGCGGCAACACGCAAAGCCATGCTGGTAAGGGTAGCCCGGACCACGGCTGAGAGGCTGCATCGGCTGGCAGATCCTGAGCATTATTAAGGCCCTAAGAACAAATGCCTCTTAATGTCATGGCAGGCCTTGTGCCTGCCATCCACGACTTGCAAACGATGCATCTTGAAGAAAGTAAATCGTGGGTACCCGCCCCAAGGGCGGGCATGACGAGCGGAGAGTGGGTAATAAACCCTCACCTATTTATGCGAGCGAAGACGGTCAGCGATTAAGCATCCGCCATGCGTTCAAATTGGCCGGCTTTACGGAATCGGTAGAGATAGCTTGGCACGATGGCTTCTACCGTCTCGCCTTCAACCCCCATGCCTTCGAGCGTGAGCCCGTTTTTCTTGGCATCGTCGGAAACGACATTATCGCGTTCAAGCAGTGTCACCTGATCGCGCGTCAGGCGAAGCGCTGATGGCATTAAAAGGCCAAAGCTTACCGTATCAATCAGTTCAAAAAGGCCCGCTTGAAGCCGGGCCAACGGAAACGGCAGCGGCAACAAAATGCGCTTGCGGTTGGCAATTTTCAGCGTGATCTGCATTAATTCGCGGAAGGTTTTCACCTCCGGCCCACCCAATTCATAAGTCGCACCCGCCTTCAATACGCCATCGACGGCTTTCGCCACCGCTTCGGCCACATCGCCCACAAACACAGGCTGAAACTTCGTATGCCCGCCGCCAATCAAAGGCAGGAAAGGCATGACACGGGCAAGTGCCGCGAAACGGTTGAAGAAATCATCCTCGGGGCCAAACACGATGGAGGGGCGAAGAATAATCGCCTCGCTCACCGCGGCCCGAATGGCGGCTTCACCAGCGGCTTTCGTGCGTGCATAGACCGAAGGCGAGTCCGCATCGGCACCGATTGCGGAGACATGGACAACGCGCGAAATACCATGGCGCTTGGCCGCCTCGGCAATGGCCTTCGCACCATCAACCTGCACGGCGTTAAAGCTCTGGCGGCCGCTCTGTGCCAAAATGCCGACGAGGTTCACCACCGCAGCCGAACCCTTCACCGCGTGATCAACCGACTCGGGGAAGCGCAAATTAGCCTGCACCGCATGAATTTGACCAACATTGCCGAGCGGCTGGAGGAAATTGGCCAAATCAGGCCGACGCACCGCCACCCGGATCCGATAGCCGCGCTTGGCCAGCGCCCGCACGACATGACGGCCTAAAAAGCCCGAACCACCAAAGACGGTTACAACCTGTTCAGATGCCGGAATCATAAGCGTCGCTCCTCAATCGAAATTGTGCAGTGCTTCTAGTCAAAAATGGGGGACTTGGAAAGGCCGTCGAAAATATCAGACCTATTAAGCGGCAAAATAACGCCGGATCAGCCCGAGATAAATCTCCGACAGCCGAGCAATATCGGCGGCAGGCACCCGCTCATCAATCTGGTGCATCGTCTGGCCCACCAAGCCGAACTCGATCACCGGGCAGTAATTCTTGATAAACCGCGCATCCGAGGTACCGCCCGTGGTGGAAAGCACGGGCTTGATGCCGGTGGATTCTTCAATCGATGCCACCGCCATGTCCACAAACGCGCCAGGCGCTGTTAAAAACGAGTCCGCATTGGACGGCTCAAATGTCACCGTATAGCGCACCTCATTGCCCGCCAATTCGCGCAAGCGGCGCTCGATTTCGGCGGCAAGCGTGGCATGGGTCCAAAGATCATTGAAGCGGATATTGAACTTGGCTTCCGCCGATTGCGGAATGACATTGCCCGCTTTGTTACCGACATCGAGCGTTGAAAATTCGAGGTTCGACGTGCCAAAATGCGCGGTGCCTTGATCGAGCGGCTCGGCCATCAAGCCGCCGACGAGTTTCACAATGCCGCGAATGGGATTTTCCGCCAAATGCGGATAGGCGATGTGGCCCTGCTTGCCTTCCACCACCAACCGACCCGAAAGCGAGCCACGACGGCCGATTTTGATCATATCGCCCAAGCGCTCGGGATTGGTCGGCTCGCCTAAAATGCAATGGTCAAACTTTTCACCGCGTGCCTTCGCCCATTCGAGCAATTTCACGGTGCCATTGATGGCGGGGCCTTCCTCATCGCCTGTGATCAGAAAAGCAATCGAGCCTTTGAAGCTGTCGCCCGCTTCTTCCAGATAAGCGAGCACGGATGAAACAGACGCCGCAACACCGCCTTTCATATCCGCAGCACCGCGACCATAGAGCACGCCGTCCACGATCTCGCCCGCAAAGGGTCCATGCGTCCAGCGTGTTTCATCCCCCACCGGCACGACATCGGTATGGCCTGCAAACATCAGGCAGGGCGCGCCCGTTCCGATGCGGGCATAGAGATTATCGACATCCGGCGTGTTGGAATCCGCAAAGCGGACGATATGGCTCTCAAACCCCGCTTCTTGCAAAATGCCATGCAGCAACTGCAATGCCCCGCCCTCCTCCGGCGTCACCGACGGGCACCGGATAAGGGCTTGGGTTAGCGCGATGGCGTCTTTGGGGTTGAGGCTCACCGGAGATCAATCCCGGAGCAGCTCATTAATTCCCGTCTTGGCGCGTGTCTTGGCATCCACCCGCTTGACGATAACCGCGCAATAGAGCGACGGGCCCATCGTACCATCCGGCAAAGGCTTACCGGGCATCGAGCCCGATACAACAACCGAATAAGGCGGCACGCGGCCCATAAAGACTTCGCCCGTTTCGCGGTCGATCACTTTCGTGGATTGGCCGATGAACACGCCCATGGAAATAACAGAGCCTTCACCAATCACCACGCCTTCAACGACTTCCGAGCGTGCGCCGATAAAGCAATTGTCTTCGATAATCGTGGGTCCTGCCTGCACCGGCTCCAACACGCCGCCAATGCCGACGCCGCCGGAAAGATGCACATTCTTGCCGATTTGCGCGCACGAGCCGACCGTCACCCAGGTATCCACCATGGTGCCCGTATCGACATAGCCGCCAATATTAACGAAAGACGGCATCAAAATAGCGTTTGGCGCGATAAAGGCGCCGCGGCGCACGGTGCAATTCGGCACGGCGCGAAAACCGGCCGATTTGAATTCCGCCTCGCCCCAGCCTTCGAATTTCGACGGTACCTTGTCCCACCAGGAGGAGCCCGCCGGGCCATTCGACATCAGCACATTGTCGTTCAAGCGGAAGGAGAGCAACACGGCTTTTTTAAGCCATTGATGCGTGACCCACTGCCCATCCGCCTCTTTGGTCGCCACCCGCAAGGCGCCCGAATCCAGCCGATCAATGGCATATTCGACCGCTTCGCGGACTTCACCCTTGGTAGAAGGGTTCAATTCCGTCCGCTTTTCCCAAGCGACGTCGATAAT
>DAIOVR010000086.1:0-10299 GCA_036758905.1 Beijerinckiaceae bacterium
CGATCGATCCAAAAATCCCAAACCATAAAAACTCTATCCGCCATTCAATCCATTCACGTTGCCTATACCCTGTCAGATAGAGCAGTCGTCGGCAATTGCGCTTTGTGCAAAAGTTGGGTTTATCGGTGCCTCATTTGTGAGAAATGATCATGATTCGTCGCCTGCTTTGTATTTTATACGTTATTCTGATTGCCACGCCTGTTTGGGCCCAAGCCAAAGGCGAACAGAAGGGTGCTACGCCGGGGCACTTTGATTTTTATGTGCTAGCGCTTTCGTGGTCGCCCACATATTGCGCCAATGGCGGTGACAAACGGAGCACGGATCAGTGCCATGTGGGGGCCATGAATGATTTTGTCGTTCATGGGTTATGGCCGCAATTTGAAAGCGGCTACCCGACCGAATGCCCGACCGATGATAAGTCGCTCCCGAAAACCACTCTGGAAACGGCGTCTCATATTTTTCCCGATATTCGTCTCGCGGACTACGAATGGAAACGCCACGGGTCTTGCACGGCACGCGCGCCTGCTGAGTATTTGGCGGATATCGCCACAGCGCGCCAACATATTGCTATTCCTGCTTACTTTAAACAGCCGAAAAGCGAACTCGCACTTGCACCCTCTGATATCGAAAAAGCCTTTATGGCCGCAAATCCCGGCCTTGAACCGGCCATGATATCGGTGGCTTGTCCGAAAGCGGAGTTGCAGGAAGTCCGCATCTGCTTCACAAAGGATGTTAAAGGGTTTCGTGCGTGCCCAGAGTTGGAAGGTGGAAGCTGCCGCGCCGCAAGTGTGAAGGTGCCTCCCGTCCACTAACCAATTCTTCTGCGCATTGTGAATGAGAGTTAGCGCGGAAGATTATGAATTATAGACATGCCTACCATGCCGGAAATTTTGCGGATGTATTGAAACATTCCATTCTGGCGCTTTGCATTGAGCATTTGAAGGCTAAGCCTGCGCCTTTTCGGGTGATCGATACCCATGCGGGTATTGGTGTTTATGAGCTTTCTGGGGAAGCCGCGCAAAAGACTGGGGAATGGAAGGATGGAATTGGTCGCGTTTTAGGCGCGCAAATGCCACCCGATATAAAGGCTTTATTGACGCCCTATCTCTCATCAATCGAAGCATTAAAGGCATTTAAAGGCCGCGATGTTTACCCAGGCTCGCCTGAAATCGCACGCCATCTGACGCGTGGCGAAGATCGGATGATTTTTGTTGAAAAGCATCCGCAAGACGCCAAGAAATTGGCGGATGTTTTTAGTTTCGACGGTCGTGCCAAAATTTTAGAGCTCGATGGGTATGTGGCAGCAAAAGCCTATGTGCCGCCAAAAGAAAGGCGAGGATTGGTTATCATCGATCCGCCTTATGAAGAACGGGATGAATACCCTACCATGTTCGCGGCCTTTGTGGATGCTTACCGCAAATGGCCTACGGGGATGTATTTGCTTTGGTACCCGGTCAAAAATCGCGAAGAAACGAAGCGATTTATGGTGGGGTTGGCCGAAGCGGGAATTCCGAAGATTTTAAGGGCAGAATTACGGGTAAAGCGTTTGACGGAGCAGGGCGGGTTGGCAGGCTCGGGTCTGATTATAATCAACCCGCCATGGAAGCTCGCCGATGAATTGCGCGTATTGTTGCCTTGGCTTGATGGGCTTTTACAACAAGATGACGGGCATGGCTGGAATGTAGACTGGTTGGCTGGAGAGGGCGTGTCGTCGCCGCTTTAAGTGACTGGAGAAGGTGGGCGACTCCTGCTACCCCATAGCGTATTGGTTGATCTCTTCATCAGAACGAATAGGAATTTATGATGATTTTGCGCTCTTCACCTGCGTCACCCTTTGGTCGGAAGGTAAAAATTGCAGCCCATGTTTTGGGATTAATGGATCAAATAGAAGTGGTGGTCGCCAACACGCTTGATCCAGAGGATGTTATTCGTAAACAAAATCCGCTTGGAAAAATTCCGGCCCTTATTTTGAAGGACGGAACCACGCTTTATGATTCCCGTGTGATTGTTGAATATCTCGATCATTTGGCAGGTGGTGGCAAAATAATTCCTTCATCGAGCAAAGAACGATTTGAAACCTTAACGCTTCAGGCTTTGGCGGACGGTGTGATGGATGCCGCACTCTTGCAGGTTTATGAAACGCGGTTTCGCGATGAAGATAAACGCGAACCTAAATGGCTAGAACACCAGAGCGGCAAAGTAACGCGCGGGCTTGATGCATTTGAAGCACACATCCCTCATCTTTCGCCAATTCCGACGATTGGTGCAATTACGGTTGCTTGCGCGCTGGGATATTTAGACCTTCGCTTCGGCGATACTTGGCGGCAAGGCCGTCCGCGGATAACAGCGTGGCTTGAAGATTTTGCTGCACGGTATCCGGCTTATGCGGCGACCGTTCCGCATTAATGAACGTAAAATCCAAGCAAAAGCCCGCAGCTGAAACTGCGGGCTTTTTTAATCGGTGTGAAGTTTTTAGAAGCGGTAATTTAGGCCAATGCGGGCGATTCCGAGGTCTGCACCAGACGTTAAACCGCTTGAATAGCTTTTATCTTCAAGGCGAACATAAAGTCCTTCGCCTTTAATTGACCAAGAGTCGGTGATTGCCATTTCAATGCCGGCACCAGCTGTCCAACCGTTATGATAATTATCAGTCGTTGAGCCTATATCATCATGGGTGGTGCCGCCTGCATAACCCGCTGTGACATAGGGCAAAATACGATCGGTCGCGTAACCAAGACGCCCACGTAACGTGTTCATATAACGAAGTTCGCTCGAACCTGCTGTTCCGCTTGATTTGATATTGCCCATATCGATATCGCCTTCGATACCAGCGACCCAGTTATTTGGCATCTGATAGTTATAGCCACCTGTGAAACCAAGAACGCCACCTGATGGGCTACCGAACGCATCTTTGCCATCCGACGTAAAATTACCGGAGCCGAAGCCGCCGTTAAATCCGCCATAGACGCCATTCCAACTGAAGACGCGTGGTGCGGCCATTGGCATAGCGGCGGGAGCTTGCTTTTTGGCAGGAAGGTCGGCAGCAAATGTTGCCGATGTAATGATGAGCGCCGATGCAACAATTCCCATACGAGCAAGAATATTCATATTGATACACTCCTAATGTTATTTCCATGTTGTTTAGCTTCAAAGCCAAACACGACATGACGTAGAGCGAGATCAAATCTTCGCTCTACATTGCAACAATGGATATTATCAAAACAAGGCAAGATTATGCTTTGTTCATGATCAAAATAAGGAACGATGTAGAGATCAATAAGTTCCAAATTAAGTATTTATTTATTATTCAAAATAATCGTTCAAAAACTATAAATACTAAAATTTATAATCAACTCCGAACCTGAATACGTTCGATTGCGTATCAAGAGATACGGACTGTGCACTTGAATTTAAATATGACGAACTGCCTAGATCATAGTGCAAAAATTCACTACGCAAAGCAACGTGAGGCATTACCATCGCTTCTACACCTCCGCCGTAAACCCAGCCGATTTTAGTCGCATCGGTTGAATAGGTGTTGGTGTAATTCATGGAGCTAACTGCTAGTCCAGCCGTGCCATAGGTGAGAAGATTGCCGAATGTGAAGCCACCGCGTACACGGCCCGACGTCATCCATTTTTGGGTGAAATTTTCGCTGGTAGCGTTATTTTTGATTTGTGATGCAGTAACGTCGAGTTCGCCGCCACCAACCAATTGATTGGCTTGGAAATTAATGCCGCCATGCATTCCAACCAAAGTTCCACCCGTGGTGAGGCTGCCCGCGGTACCAAGGCCTGCGCCCCCATGCGCGCCGATATAGCCGCCTTGCCACATGGCTTGACTGGGAGCGGAGCCTCCCAAAATATCATCCGCATAGGCTGAGCCTAAGTTAAGAAGTAAAAATGCCGGCAATGCAGCAAAATAGCCTGTTTTTTGCCGGGACATTGTTGCTTCCTTGGGTTCAGATTTGCGATCAAGTGTATTTTAACGATCTGAGCCACGGTTCCGAAGCTATGTCTGCAAATAAGGTAACTAAATGGTAAACCGAATGGACAGTTCATACGTGTTATGAAGGGGCAGTTATGCCGAACTTTATTTGAAAGAGCCTTATGTCCTCGACCGATCCGCTATCAATGTATCAACCGATTGCTCTGGTTACGGGTGGTGCGCGTCGTGTGGGTGCCATTATCTCTCAGCGACTGGCGGAAGCTGGATATGCCGTTCTTATCCATGCGAATGGTTCCCTTGAAGAAGCACTCGCCTTGGCCGCTGAGATCGAGAGTAAGGGCGGGAAGGCCAAAGCCTTGGCGGCTAATCTTTTAGATGCAGAGGAAAGAGATCTGCTCATTCCCCGTGCGTCAGACATATTTGGTCCACTTTCTTTGCTGGTTAATAATGCAGCGATTTTTCATTCTGATGCGTTTCTGGATTTTACCGATGCCTCGTTCGAACAGCATATGGCGATCAACCTTCTCGCTCCCATTGCCTTGGCACGCGAATTTGCCCGGCGCGCTTTAGAGGGTAGCAATGCTTCAATCGTGAATATTATTGATCATCGGGTTTTAAAGCTCACACCGCAACATTTCACCTATACGCTTTCTAAAGCGGCATTGAATGTTGCCACCGTTACCATGGCCCAAGCTCTTGCGCCCCGCATTCGGGTGAATGCTGTTGGTCCAGGACCAACCTTACCCAACACGCATGATGGCGAGGATGGATTAAGGAAGGAAGCTTCGGGAGTTCCGCTTGGAAGATCCGTTGACCCAAATGATATTGCCGATGCGGTGCTCTATTTAGCCCGTGCCCGAAATGTAACCGGTGAGATGATGGCGGTGGATGCCGGTCAGCATATTGGCTGGCAAACACCCGATATCATTAAGTAAGCGCGATGGCCGATATCAAACGGCCATAATCTTGTTCACCCCGATGGGTCGTTCGGCGGAAACTGAAAAAGCGATTTTCGTCGCCATAGGTGCATTGTTCAAGCGAAACAAAATTTTTGATATTCGCACCGGTCAAGCGATATTCAATAAAGGCGGGGAGATCAAAAAAACTCTTTCCCTCCTTTGTTCCGCTTTTAAAAAATGATGCGTAGTTCATGTCTGCGGTTAAAAACTGCTCTTTAAATTCGATGCCAACTTCATAGGCATTTTGGCTGATCGTTGGTCCTAAAACGGCGGTTATCCGCTCGCGATTTGCGCCAATCTTTTCCATAGCTGCCACAGTTGCTTCGAGGACGCCGAATAGCGCTCCCTTCCACCCTGCATGAGCGGCGCCAATGACGCGGGCTTCTGGATCGGCAAACAGAATTGGTCCGCAATCCGCCGTTGCAATGGCTAACGTTAGGCCGTCAATTCGTGTGACCATGGCATCCGCCTTTGGGCGATTTTGAAGCGTCCAGGGTTCGGTAACCGTTACAACGTCCGGTGAATGAATCTGATAGAGGCTTAAAAACCGATCGCTTGAAGAGCCCATAAAAGTAGCCATACGCCTGCGATTTTCATGCACGCTATCGGCATCGTCTGACGAGCCAAGGCCGCCATTCAGTGAGCTATAAAGACCGGAAGACACACCACCCTGCCGCGTAAAAAAGGCGTGCTGAATGCCATCAAACGCAAGTGTCTTTTCTTGAAGGGGGGCTAACAGTGAATTAGTCATCTTATTCACTAAATCCTGCAGGCTTGGGCATTTTAGGGCTGTAGAAGCTGATGACTTTAAACAGGCTTCCCATTTGTTTATGCGCCCGATCGGTTAGGCGATCAATGGCTGAAATAATGGCTTTTGCTTGATCGGAATTCGCTGATTTTATGAGGCTCTGACCACGTTGCCTAATGCCCAGAGCTTCCAAGAAATCTGCCTGTGTAATTGGCCCGCTTACCGCATTTCCCCGGCTTTGGGCGATATCGAGCAGCCGCTTGAAATCGACATGGGTTGTCAGATCTGCTTCGCCGGGCTCTTCCAAGGGGCTGACAAATTGATGATCGCGTAAGGCCTGTAAGGTTTCACCTATACCTGATTGGGAGTGTCCATAGTCAATTACTATTCCAGCGCCACCATAGTGCACGATATGCGCTGCAAGCTCATGCATGATCCGTTCACCAATGCGATTGCGTTCGATGATACTGCCTTCGTTTGCTGTAATATCAATGGCTGTTTCGGCTTCTCGTGCCAGTCCAAAGATTAGATCGTCCTGTTCATTAAGTCCGACAAGTCTTTCATGCCAGTTTTTACCATTTCTCTGATATTGTCGAACAGGCAGGGCATCAAAGAATTCGTTCGCAATCAATAAGGTCGGAAGCTTTGGAAGCGACGAGACATCGCTATGCCATTGGATGGGGAGATCGAAATCTTCCAATAATTTTTGTTGTGACTTGCGGAGTGTAGGGCTTGTTTCGACCAGTGTAACTTGAACTGAAGATATCAACCCTTTAATGCTTTTCATGGCGCGTAGCGCATCTTGCATCAAGGTGCCGCGACCCGGTCCAAGTTCAACCAGTGAGATGGATGTAGGCCTTCCCATGCGAAGCCAAAGATCAGCATACCAAAGTCCTAAGAGCTCACCGAATATTTGTGATATTTCTGGTGAGGTGGTGAAGTCGCCCTTGGCGCCAAAAGGATCGCGGGTGATGTAATACCCATAGCGAGGATCGCTCAAGGCGATGGTCATATAGCGCTCAACGCTGATGGGACCTTCCAGCCGGATGAGCGTTTTAATGTCGTCGCCGAGTAAGCTCATCATTTGGCCATTGAACGACGACTGCGCCATATGAGCCATAGGCCTAAAACAGCGAGTGGAGCCGACAAGACCATTCCCATGGTAAAGCCCCCTGCTAAGAGTTCGCTATTTGGATCGGGGTCGCGAAAGAATTCCGAAACAGTACGGGCGACGGCATAAAGTAGTCCAAATAGTCCAGAAAGAAAGCCTGGCCTTTTGAGTCCGCCATATTTTGCTGCAAGCCCTATCGCTAAAAAGATGAAAAGCCCCTCCATGCCGGCTTCATAGAGTTGGCTCGGATGGCGGGGTTGTTCGTCGGCGCGCGGAAAAACCATTGCCCACGGGACGTCACTAGGACGGCCCCATAGTTCCCCATTGATGAAATTGGCAATACGACCAAGAAACAGACCGATAGGGGACACGATCGCAGCAATATCCGTTAGTGAAAGAATAGATAGGCGATGGATTCTTGCTAAGAGGACCATGGCGACGCAGGCACCGATCAAACCGCCATGGAATGCCATGCCGCCGTGCCAGACGGCTAATATCTCGGTGGGGTTGGCAAGATAATAGCTAGGTTCATAAAACACGATATGGCCGAGACGCCCTCCGACAACGATTCCAAGCGCCATATAGACCAATAGATCATCGACAGCTTGGAGGCTGGGTGGCGTTCTTGTTCCCCAAAGCGATGGTCTTGCCGCTAGAGCGAAGGCTAGGCGCCAGCCGAGGATGAGCCCAGCAATGTAGGCTAAAGCGTACCAACGGACCACAAACGGTCCGAATTCAATCAAGACGGGGTCGATTTGTGGGAAGGGCAAAACAAATATTGGCATTTAAAACCTCAGTTCCTCACGCTTGCCTCGTCCAGTGGGTGGCGTCAAGAACGGGATGGCAAGTGACGCTAAGCATGGTAGAGAAAAGCAACATAACCACACATTCATTGGGAACCATTGAACATGACGCAGTCCGGCAATCCCTTATTTGATAATTTTGCTCGCCTGATGACAGATGCCGCGGGTGTAGCGACCGGGGTAAAAAGAGAAGCTGAAGGCGTGATGAAGGCGCAGCTTGAGCGGTTGATTCGTGATCTCGATGTCGTCTCGCGCGAGGAGTTTGAAGCCGTGCGTACGATGGCGATTCTAGCGCGTGAAGAGAACGAAAGATTAGCGGCACGCCTTGCTGAACTTGAGCAAAAACTGTCCTGATTCGCTCGAATCAATCGCATGAAATGGTGCAGACGAAAATGTAATCGTCTGTGGACAGTAAAATCCTACGATTGTGCGATTCACGCGAATCCGTGAGCGTCCGCAGTGCCTCATGACTTAAAGCGCTCCCTTCGGAGTGACGGGTCGCGGCGCTGGATATGAAATGTCGCTTACTGATTCTTTTAATAACGACCGCAGCGAACACCCGCTCGATATCGTCGAACGCTTGGCCAGCCTCCGAGACTGGAGCTTTGACCGTGCGGGTGATGACGAGATTGCGATTACGATTGCCGGACGTTGGACGTCTTATGATGTAGCGTTCACATGGCTCGAGGATATCGAGGCATTGCATGTTGCCTGCGCGTTTGATCTTAAAATTCCGGAGCGTAAGCGTTCTGAAATTACGGATTTGATGTCGCGCATCAATGAGCAACTTTGGATAGGCCATTTTGATATGTGGTCCGAAACGGATGTCGTCATGTTCCGCCATTCACTGATGTTATCGGGCGGGGCGGAGCCGAGCGGCGCGCAATGTGAGGCATTATTGAGTTTGGCCGTTGATAGCTGTGATCGACATTTTCAGGCCTTTCAATTTGTCATGTGGTCGGGGAAATCTGCCGCTGAGGCGCTCGCCGCCACCATGTTCGAAACCGTTGGCGAGGCCTAATCGGCCAAGCCTTTTCTCAAGGTTAAGCTTACGATGACCAAGGAATTTCCTAAATCGCTCGTTCTCGTTGGTGCCGGAAAAATGGGCGGCGCCATGCTTGAAGGTTGGATCGCATCGGGGCTTCCGGGCAGCGCTGTCACGATTATTGATCCGCTTCCTTCCATTGAAATGACTGCTTACTGCGAAAAGCATGGCATTGCGATTAATCCGGTCACTGGTTCAATTGCGGCGCCAGATGTTCTCGTTCTCGGCATTAAGCCGCAGATGCTGGATGCGGCCGCGCCTACCCTTGCTCCGCTTGCAGGCGAAGCGACGCTTGTTATTTCCATTCTGGCCGGAAAGACGATTGCCAATCTAAAGGACCGTTTACCGAAGGCGCGCGCCTTTGTTCGTGCGATGCCTAATCTTCCCGCCTCTGTTGGACGCGGCATTTCTGGAGCCGTTGCGAATAGTGAGGTTTCAGCCCGGCAAAAGGCGATAGCCGATACGCTTCTCAAAGGAGTAGGACGGGTCGAATGGGTTGATCGCGAGGCGCTTATTGACGCGGTGACGGGTGTTTCGGGATCTGGTCCGGCCTATGTTTTCTACCTCGTTGAATGTTTGGCCAAAGCGGGCGAGGCCGAAGGGCTTCCGCCTGATTTAGCGCTCAGACTTGCTCGGGCAACAGTTGAGGGTGCAGGCGAGTTGCTTTTTAAATCCGATCTTTCAGCAGCAACGCTTCGCCAAAACGTCACATCTCCGGGCGGAACGACGGCAGCCGGGCTACAAATTTTGATGGCTGACACTGGATTAGAGCCACTGATTGCCGGAACCGTGCGTGCGGCTAGGCGTCGCGCAGCTGAATTGTCAGGCTAAGGACTATAGACAATCGCTCTTTAGATCGCCATTTGCTAGGAATGAGGTTCAACCGGAGGGCGTGACATGGCTAAAGCGGCAGAAATTTCAGGTGGTTCGGCGCGCGACCGTGTCATTGATGCGTTGATGGCTTTGGCCGCCGAGCGGGATTGGGACCAGATCGAGATTGGCGATATTGCCGAAAGAGCCGATATTTCCTTGAGCGAATTTCGGGATCTTTTTCCTTCGAAGGGTGCCATCCTCGGGGCGTTCGCGCGGCGGATCGATCATGCCGTTTTGGCGGGTGACAATGAAGACTTAGCATTAGAGTCTGACAAAGATCGGATTTTTGACGTACTGATGCGACGTTTCGATGCGCTTACTCCTTATAAGGAAGCACTGAAGCGGATGACCCCTGCATTATCACGCGATCCCTTGTCCCTTGCAGCGCTTAATCAAGTCGCAATGAACTCCATGCGGTTTATGTTAGCCGCGGCAGGCATCGATACGGAAGGTCCGATGGGGCTCATCAAGGTACAAGGCAGTGTCCTGATGTTCGCGAAGCTTCTGGATGTTTGGTATCACGACGAGGATCCCGGTCTTTCGCGGACAATGGCGGCGATGGACACAGAATTGAAGCGCGGTGGAATGGTGATCAGTCGACTTGATGATTTGTGTCGGTTGACGGCGCCCTTGTCGGGCGCTTTGCATCGTGTTGCCGAACGTGGGTTTAGGATGGCGGATCGTCAATCGACGTCACGCGGTAATCCGGATTTAGATCCATCTATTTGAAAGCGTTACGTGATGAGCGGTCCTAGCAGCTTAACTTCCCAAATTGGATTTGATGATTTTCTAAAAGTCGATATCCGGGTGGG
>DAIOVR010000087.1:0-3109 GCA_036758905.1 Beijerinckiaceae bacterium
AAATTACGCTTGAACCCGGCGCCGCCGTCACCTTCGTTGCCGAACTCGCCAATGTAGCCCTTCCCGAACTCACTTTATGGGCTCCCGATGCGTATAAAGAAAAGACCAATGGTCTAACCTTTTATCACGGCATCATCACCGGCATTATCGGCCTACTCGCTCTGTTTCTCACCATTCTGTCGCTCATCCGCGGAACCATCATCTTTCCATCCGCAGCGCTTCTGGCGTGGGCAGTGGTTGCTTATGTGGCGGTTGATTTCGGATTTATGGCCGCCGTGTTTTCAACGACACCAGAAGGCGAGCGGCTTTATCGGGCTTTAGCTGAATCAGTTTTGGCCTCAACGCTTTTTGTGTTTCTGTTTGCCTATCTCGATTTGAAGCGCTGGCGCGTTCGTTACCATCACATCACAACGATTTGGGTTCTCTTTCTCGGTGGCCTTGTCACGATTGCGTTGATCGATCCAGCGGTAGCATCCGGCTTGGCGCGTATCTCGATTGCTGCCGTTACAGCGGCAGGATTTCTGTTGATCGTCTATCTGGCAACGCATGGTTATGATCGGGCCGTTTTATTGGTGCCGACTTGGCTCGTATTGCTTGGCTGGGTCACGGCAGCGGCTTTCACATTAATCGGACAAGTCAACAGCGACCTTGCCGCGCAATCGCTTATTGGTGGTCTTGTTCTCATCATCATGCTGATCGGTTTCACCGTGATGCAGCACGCTTTCACAGGCGGCGGCTTAGCAGGCGCGGAACTCACCGACGCATCGCGCAAAGCACTGGCGTTAACAGGCGCGGGCGATATTATTTTCGATTGGGATGTGGCGCGCGATCATGTCCGTGTAGGCCCCGAAGCCGAAGCCATTCTTGGCTATTCCAAAGGCTATCTTGAGGGCATGCCATCGGACTTTATCGATCATCTTCATCCGGCGGATCGTGATCTCTTTACGGCGGCGATTGATCGTTTCTGTCAGCAACGCCGTGGACGTCTGTCGCTTGATCTTCGCTTGCGCGCCAATGACGGTCATTTCCATTGGTTCCGCATGCGCGCCCGTCCCATTGTGGGCGATGATGGCGTCGTCTTACGGTTGATGGGCACCCTCTCCGATGTAACCGATACGCGGATGACGGAAGAACGCCTTCTGCATGATGCGATCCATGATACGCTGACAGGTCTTCCCAATCGTCGCCTTTTGGTGGACCGCATTGATCTTATGTTGGCCTTGATGCGCGAAGGCGAAGCGTTGCGCCCTACCGTTGTGGCCGTTGATCTTGATCGGTTCCGTGAAACCAATGAAGCGCTCGGCTTAAGCAGCGGCGATGCACTCTTGCTTGCCGTAACACGGCGTCTCTTGCGTCTCATCCGCCCGCAAGACGGACTTGCTCGTATTGGCGGTGATCGCTTCGCCATTCTGCTGTTATCGGAACGCGAACCGGGGCCAATCACGGCATTGGTCGACTCGATTCGTAAAAGTCTGGCAACGCCAATTACCATTGGTGAGCGCGAAGCCAATTTAACCGCCTCGATCGGCATCGCTTTGCCCGACCAACGCAGTGAGACGCATGCGGAACTCTTGTTGCGCAATGCTGAAATCGCGATGATGCATGCGAAGAAATTGGGCGGTGACCGTATCGATGTGTTCCGCCCTGCTATGCGTGCCCAAGGCAGCGAACGTCTGGCCATGGAAATTGATTTGCGTGACTCGATCCGGCGCAATCAAATCGAACTTAATTTCCGTCCTGTTGTTCGCCTGACCGACCGCTCCATTTCAGGCTTTGAAGTCATTCCGATTTGGAACCATCCGCAACATGGCGCGATCAACCAAACCGAATTTATGGAAATCGCCGAGAATGCCGAACTCGTCGGCACGCTTGGTCTCTATATTTTGGAAGCTACCGTTCAAGAGCTTACCCTCTGGCATAAGCTTATCGATATTGATCCACCATTTTTTGCAACGCTACCTATTCCAGTGCAAATGCTCGAGCGGCCTGAATTTGTAAGAGATGTGAAGGCTGTTCTGAGCCGCAGCACCGTTGCGAAATCATCGCTGCATATTGAACTATCAGAACGCTATTTAATGGATCATCCCGAACATGCGATCCACACTCTGAATGGCCTTATCGATTTAGGCACGGGCCTCGCTGTTGGTGATTTCGGACAAGGCTATTCGTCGCTTGGATATTTGGAGCGCTTCCCGTTCAATTCCATTCGCCTGTCGCGGATGATCACACGTTCAGACCCGTCAGGACTTCGTCCCGCTATCTTGCGGTCAATTGTGTCTTTATCGAATGAAATGGATATCGAACTCGTCGCCGATTCTTTAGAAACCGAATCCGACGTTATTCAGTTTTCTCAAATCGGCATTGCCTTCGGACAAGGCTCTGTCTTTGGTCCCGCATTAGACGCCACCAACACGCGCAAGCTGATTAAAGGCTGATCAGGCGCGGCCAATATCGGTCGATAGCATTCCTAAATCGACGCCGATCAGCGCAAGCGCGCGCTCATACTTTGTTTCAAACTCATCATCGAACAATAAATCATCCGATGCCGGACATAGAATCCAACCATTTTGTTGAATCTCGGATTCCAATTGGCCTGCACCCCATCCCGCATAGCCTAAAGCAAACACAACACGCTCAGGGCCATCGCCTTTTGCAATCGCATGCAAAATATCGAGATTGGCCGATAGTCTGATGTGGCTATCAATTTTAACCGAGCCTGCAATCGGTTCAGGCTCCATGGAATGCAGCACGAATCCACGGCTGGGTTCAACGGGGCCGCCATGCACAACCTGTATTTCGCGGGCCTTTTCGGGAAGATTAATTTGCCCAACTTCTGATAGAATTTTGAGTTGGCGAAGGAGATCGATAAAAGCAATCTCGTCGGCAGGGCGATTGATCACCAGCCCCATTGCGCCTTCATCCGAATGGCTACAAAGATAAATCACTGTGCGATGAAATCTTGAGTCGCCAATGCTAGGCATTGCAACCAGTAATTGCCCGCTCAGCGAAAATTCCGATGCGGTTGAAGGATGAGACGAACTAACCATACGGGATAGATTAATACCTTAATCGTTCGATTCAAGATGTGATTTTTGCCAGTGGTATTAAC
>DAIOVR010000087.1:3209-7717 GCA_036758905.1 Beijerinckiaceae bacterium
CCGCCGGTCTTTGATTGGTCGACATCCGAGAACCTTGCCGAGGCACAGGTCCAATGGCCGTTGCCCGAGCGGATTGCTGATCCGTCAGGAACGATCTTCGGCTATCACGACCACGTCATCTTTCCGGTGCTGATCAAGGCGAAAGATCCGTCAAAGCCCGTCCGGCTTGGCCTCAAATTGGACTTTGCCATTTGCGGGGAACTCTGCGTTCCGATGACGGACAAAGCCAGCCTATCACTCGATGCAGCCACCGAGAATGCGCCCGATACGGATCGTCTCAAAACCTTTCTGAAACGCGTTCCGGCACCCTCAGCCATCGGTCAGTCCGATCGGCCAAGCCTGGTCTCCATCGAAACTAAAACCGCCGATAATTTGCTCATCGCCTCCAACACGTCGCTCTCCGACATCATCGTGGAAGGGCCGAATGGTTGGTATTTTGGCGATGCAACCGCTCAATCCGCTATGGTTTGGAACGTCAAAATACTGGAAAAGCCTACAAAAGCGACACTCACCGGACTTCGTTTGACCGTGACCCTTGTCACCGAAGGCCAAGCAACCGAAACATCCGTATCATTGGATGCGTCCGGATCAATCCGATAAGGGTTTCGTCCGTATCTTTCACCGAGCCATATTATAACCTTGAGGGGATTTCGATGCCTATTTCCATTGGACAAAAGCTGCCAGAATTCACGTTTAACGTCCCGACTGCAGACGGCCCAAGTGCCCGCACGACGGAACAGATTTTCAAAGGTCGCAAAGTCGTTTTGTTTGCCGTGCCAGGTGCATTCACGCCAACCTGCCAGAACAACCACCTCCCCGGCTATTTGAGCCATCTTGATGCGTTCAAGGCCAAGGGTGTCGACGAAGTGGTTGTTGTCTCGGTCAATGACGTGCATGTCATGAAGGCATGGGCAAAGGCCAATGACGCAATGGACAAGATCGGCTTCTTGGCCGACGGCAGCGCGGTTTTCGCGAAAGCCGTTGACCTTGTGCTCGATGGCAATGCCTTCGGCATGGGCACCCGCTCGCTTCGCTATTCGATGCTCGTTGAAGACGGTGTTGTGAAGATCCTGAACGTCGAAGACAGCCCCGGCAAAGCCGATATCTCCGGTGCAACGGCACTATTAGAGCAAATCTAAATAATAGCGTCCGTCGATACGCTGCTTCGGCACGGTTCAGGATGAGGTTGGAATATTATTTCCTCATCCTGAGCCAGACCAAAGGTTCGAGTCGAAGGGCGCCTTTTACACCGCTCTGAACCCAATATCCGACCGATAAAATCCGCCTGGCCAATCAATAGCCGCCACAGCCGCATAGGCTCTGGCCTTTGCCTCGCTGATCGTGCCACCCATTCCTGTTACCGCCAGAACGCGCCCGCCATTGGCTACAAGCGAGCCGTCCTCACGCTGCTTGGTCCCTGCATGGAAAACCGTCACACCCTCAAGCGCCGAGGCTTTGTCGAGCGAGCCGATTACGGTTCCAGTTTCAGGTTTGGCCGGATAGCCTTTGGCCGCATAGACCACCGTCAATGCCGCCTCATCTGACCACACCAAATCACTGGGCTTTAAGCGCCCCTCAATCGTTGCAAGCAGAGCTGCCAAGAGATCGCTCTTTAACCGCGGCATTAGCACTTCGCATTCGGGATCACCAAAGCGCGTGTTGTATTCAATCAGCTTCGGGCCGCTTTCGGTGATCATCAACCCTGCAAACAAAACACCTTTAAACGGCGTACCGCGCTTGGCCATAGCGGCAACCGTTGGCTGGATAATCTCGGCCATCACCCGCGCCTCAATTTCGGCTGTCACAACAGGCGCAGGCGAATAAGCCCCCATGCCTCCGGTATTCGGGCCCGTATCGCCATCGCCAACGCGTTTGTGATCTTGCGCAGAAGCCAGCGCTACGGCGTTCGTCCCATCAACAAGCGCGAAGAAAGAAGCCTCTTCACCGAACATGCATTCTTCAATCACGATTTCGGCACCTGCGGTGCCGCTGCCGAGATTATCCTCAACTGCCGCAATCGCCTGTTCAATTGTATCGGCAACAACAACGCCTTTACCGGCGGCCAATCCGTCGGCCTTGATCACAATCGGCGCGCCCTGCTCCCGCACATAGGCTTTGGCCATCTCGCAATCGGTAAACCGCGCATAGGCCGCTGTCGGAATATTCGCTTCGACGCAAAGCTCCTTCGTGAAGGCCTTTGATCCCTCAAGCCGCGCCGCAGCCTTTGAAGGACCGAATGCCTTAATGCCGACCGCCTCCAAATCATCGACCAACCCCGCCACCAATGGCGCTTCGGGACCAACAACAACAAGACCAATCCGCTCGCTCTGACAAAACGCAATCACATCGGCATGATGGGCCACATTAAGCGGAACATTCGTGCCGCATTGCGCGGTGCCGGGATTACCAGGCGCGATAAACAGCGCTTCTAACAGCGGGCTTTGGCTCAGTTTCCACGCGAGCGCATGTTCACGTCCACCCGAACCGATCAACAAGACCCGCATAGAACCCTCTCCGCCATAACGATACGCTCACTCTGCGTGTCCGCGAGAATCGGGATGGGGTCAAGGCTCTTGCCCTCTCCCCAACGCATGATTCGCCCGCTATGCTCGCTGCATGTCTGATTTGCTTGCTTCCAACACCCCCGAATGGTCCGTCTCCGAGCTCTCCGGCGCGTTAAAGCGCATGATTGAGGGCGAGTTTGGTCATGTCCGCATCAAGGGTGAAATATCGGGTTATCGCGGGCCCCATTCCTCCGGTCATGTCTATTTTTCGATCAAGGATTCATCCGCCAAAATCGATGCCGTGATGTGGAAGGGCGTGTTTGGCCGAGTCAAATTTCGCCCCGAAGACGGGATGGAAGTCATCGCCACCGGCAAGATCACCACGTTTGCCGGCAAATCGAGCTATCAGATCGTTGTTGAATCGCTTGAGCCCGCAGGCGTCGGCGCGTTGCTCGCCCAATTGGAAGAACGCCGCCAAAGATTAGCCGCCGAAGGCCTCTTCTCCGACGCACGCAAACAACTTCTACCCTTCTTGCCGCAGGTCATCGGCGTTATCACCTCGCCAACAGGTGCGGTTATTCGGGATATTCTGCATCGCTTGGCCGATCGTTTTCCGCGCCATGTTGTGGTGTGGCCCGTTCGTGTGCAGGGCGAAACCAGCGCGGCAGAGATTGCCAATGCGATCGAAGGCTTCAATGCGCTGCCCGAAGGCGGGCTTATTCCGCGTCCCGATCTTCTCATCGTAGCGCGCGGCGGCGGTTCGCTTGAAGACCTTTGGAGCTTTAACGAGGAGATTGTCGTTCGTGCCGCTGCCGATAGCATGATCCCGCTCATCGCCGCTGTTGGCCACGAAACCGATTGGACGTTGATCGATTACGCCGCCGACCGTCGCGCGCCCACACCCACGGGCGCTGCTGAAATGGCGGTGCCTGTTCGCGCCGATCTTGAAGCCACAACCGCCGATCTCGGTCGCCGCCTGCATCTTGCGATGCGCCGTTTATCGGATCGCCGCAAAGCCGATCTGCGCTCGGCCAGTCGCGCTCTACCAACGCTTGATGCGTTGGTCGCTGTGCCGCGCCAGCGTTTGGATCTCGCCGCTTCCAAACTCGGACGCGGGCTAGAGCGCAATGCCGCCCGCCATAGGAGCCTGCTCACCGAGGCTGCGCGGCGATTGATACGCCTTTCGCCGCAGGCCCGTGTCGCATCGCTGCGCGCGCGTCTCGATGGCTTAGGCCAACGGCTCATCGCCTCCCAAGGCGCTTCCCTGCGCACGGAGCGGCAAAAGCTCGACCGCCAACAGCAAACCATTCGGGATCTTTCCGCAAGGTCCAGCCGTGCCTTGGCGGTATTGCTCGATCGTCGGCGCTCAAGGCTCAGCACAGCGAGCCAGCTTTTAACGAGCGTCAGCTATCAGGGCGTCTTGGATCGTGGTTATGCCTTGGTGTTGGATGCAAATGGCAAACCGATCCGCTCGGCCGATACGGTTCAGCCTAAAAACGCGCTCACCCTCATCTTTAGCGATGGCAATGTGGCCGTTCATGCCGACTGAACCCTTCGACTTCATTGCCAAAAAGCCTCTTTTAATGATAGCAACCATCCATGAACCGATTTGAACGCGCCCCATTAATGCCCGGTGAAGCCGTTGTCGAATATCTCGATGGCGATCTCAAAGTCCTGCGTCCCGGACATTTTGTCCGCTGCGCCGTAACGGGTGTTCAAATTCCGCTGGAAGAATTGCGCTATTGGAATGTTGAAAAGCAACAAGCCTATGCGACGCGTGACGCGGTGCTCATTTCAATCGGCGCCAAAAATCCGGAATAGGCTTTATCGAATTTTCTTGATCACCGTGGCGATCAATTCATCCATGTCTTCAATATGAAGCGTTACATCCACAACACGGATCGTGTTCAACGCGTCCGGTGAAACCTCCGCAATTTTCACCGCATCCTTGGCCGTTGTGACAGGTATTAGCAATTTTGCTGAAGCTTCGGAAATGATCGAAGC
>DAIOVR010000087.1:7817-10211 GCA_036758905.1 Beijerinckiaceae bacterium
CCATTGCGCCTTTATCGGAGCGCGCAATGGTCCTGCCGGAAGGCACCACCCATTGCCGATCATTTGACCTGTATCGACGACAACAATCGAACAATCCTTATGAAGGGCAGGGTTTTGAAACCCGTCATCCATGATGATGATATCGCCATGTTCAGCAGCAAAGCGGGCACCCGCCAATCGATCATGCGCAATAATCGTTGGTGCTATTCTTGCCAGCAAAAGCGCTTCGTCGCCAACCTCGTTCGAAGTGTGTGTTACACGATCAACTGCAAGCGGACCCGCTAACCGTCCACCATAGCCGCGGCTTAAAAAGACAGGGGCCTTGCCCAAAGCCTGCAAAGCCTTGGCGAGTGCAATTGCCGTTGGCGTTTTACCCGCACCACCTGCAATTAAATTACCGATGCAAATAACCGGAACATTGATTTTTTCACCAGCACGTTTCATGCGCGCTGAAGCAACCCAACCATAGAGCAAGGCCAGTGGTGCAAGGCTGAAAGCCAAAAGCCCTTTCGGTCGCCACCAAAATTCAGGCGCTCTTAGCATGCAAGATCATCCTGAATTTTAAAGTGCACCCTTATGCTCCTAAATGCATTTTAAGGAGATAAGGCGCGATCTCGGCCATTGTTCGTTGCAAGGCCCCACCAACCCCGAGCACCGCCTCATTCGCACGCCGTGCACTTGCACGCAGCTCGGCAGTGTCGGTTAAAAGCGATGTCACAACCCATGCTAATTCGTCACTGTCACGGACAAGCGTTGCACCTTGCGCCGCATCAATTGCGGCATAGACTTCTTCAAAATTATGCACATGCGGACCATGCAGCAAAGCTGCACCTAGCTTTGCTGGCTCGATCGGATTTTGTCCGCCATGCGGCACCAAAGATCCACCCAAGAAAACAAGCGGTGCAACCCGATAAAACAGGCCTAATTCACCAATCGTATCGGCAATATAAATATCCGTTGCACTGTCGGGCAACAGACCTAACGAACGTTGTGATGCGCTCAAGCCTGCGCGAGCAACAAGGCTTGCAATTTCGCGTCCCCGCTCTGGGTGACGCGGTGCAATAATTGTCAGAAGATCAGGAAATTGCTCAACGATCATACGATGCGCTTGGATGATCATCACCTCTTCACCCGCATGGGTCGATGCCGCCAACCAAACGGGGCGCGCACCGATCATCGCTTCAATGCCCGATACCATCAATGGAGCGGCCGGCGGTGGCATCGCATCAAATTTCAGATTACCCGTCACAGTGACGCGCGATGCACCAAGCTTTACCAATCGCTCGGCATCTTGTTGGGTTTGTGCCAAGCAAAGATCAAAGCGTGAAAAAAGAAATTTCGCCAAACTCGGCAAGCCGCGCCATCGACGGAAGCTACGATCCGATAGGCGCGCATTGACTTGAACGATCGGAATGGAGCGTTCAGCCGCTTCTGTCAAAAGATTGGGCCATATTTCTGATTCGGCAAAAATAATAAGATCTGGACGCCAATGATCTATAAAGCGCCGCGCATAGAGCGAGAGATCAAGTGGAATATATTGATGCGTCGCCCCTTCCGGTAAACGCCGCGCCAACACATTCGCCGATGTTACTGTTCCTGATGTAACAAGAACAGAAACATCGCGCCGAACCAATTCCTCAACCAGAGGAAGCAAGGATAAACATTCGCCAACGCTGGCACCATGCACCCAAATCAAAGGTCCACTCGGGCGAACACGGGATGCTTCACCCTTCCGCTCGCCTAATCGCGTACGATCCTCTTTGTTGCGCCGTGTGCGGTCCATCAACACGAACGGCACAAGCGGACGCGCGAGATCCGTCACAGCCTTATAAAGGCTAATACCATAAGGCATCCGGCTCATCGATTGGCCACTTTCAGTGCAGCACCGGGATCCACCGTACCAAGCGTCGCATAGGCGCGATCATGGATCGAATCGAGACGTTGTTCGAGCTGTTGACGGGCTTGTTCTTGCGTCGCTACATCGGCATCACGCGCCACGTGAATAGGTTCACCCATCATCATCACGCCGCGGCTAAAGGGTAAGCAAATGCTCGTTCTATCCCAATTGTTCAAATCAATGCGACGGCTTGTTGCAACAACAATCGGAATAATCGGACGACCAGACAACCGCGCGAGAGCGATGATGCCTAACCCCGATACCCGCGCCACTTTCGGCACATCCGGTGTCATCACGACAATATCACCACCCTCAAGCGCCTTGATCATTGCGCGCAATCCCGCGGCCCCGCCTTTGCGTTCAAGCTTGCGTTGATCACCACCCGATGCACGAATAGGCTTAATGCCCATCGCTTCGCACGCTTTGGCAACAACGCCACCATCGCCATGGCGCGTGATCAACACTGAAACCGGCGCGTCTTTCCACATGGCCAGCGT
>DAIOVR010000088.1:0-10142 GCA_036758905.1 Beijerinckiaceae bacterium
ATTTTGACGGAACGCCCGCGTCACCCGTGACGCTGAAGGCGATGACGGATGCGCTTCATCATCGTGGCCCCGATGGCGAAGGTCAGTTTACCGATGGGCCCGTGGCACTCGGCCATCGGCGGCTATCGATCATTGACTTGTCGGATGCTGCGCATCAACCAATGCCATCGGCGGATGGCAAGCTCGTGCTCACCTATAATGGTGAGGTTTATAATTTTCAGGAACTGCGCATCGATTTGGAAGCGAAGGGCCATTCGTTCCGCTCGCGCGGCGATAGCGAAGTGGTGGTCACCGCCTTTCGCGAATGGGGCTTGGATGCCGTTTCGAAATTCAATGGCATGTTTTCCATTGCGCTTTGGGATCGCGCCAATAAACGCCTGACGCTGGCGCGGGATCGCTTCGGCGTGAAGCCGCTTTATTATTGGTATGACGGCAAGACATTGTTGTTCGGCTCCGAGATCAAAGCGTTCATGAAGTTTCCGGGCTTTAAGGCGAAGCTCGACCCGACGCATCTTGCTGAATATATGACGTTCCAGAATTTCATCTCCGACAACACGCTATTTGCTGGCGTGAAGATGCTGCCTGCGGGTTCGACCATTACGATTGAAGCAGGTATGAAAAGCCTGCCCGAGCCCGTGCGGTATTGGGATTTCCGCTTTGTTGAAGATGCGTCGATCACCGATCGCGCGGAAGCCGAGCAAGAAGTGGATCGGTTGTTTCAGCAGGCTGTTAGTCGCCAACTGATCTCCGATGTGCCGATTGGTTCTTATCTCTCCGGCGGCATGGATTCAGGCTCGATTACCGCGATTGCAGCGCGGCAACGTCCGATGTTGCATACGTTTACGGTTGGTTTTGACATGTCATCCGCCTCAGGCCTTGAGATGGCGTTTGATGAACGCCGTGCAGCCGAGCGCATGTCGTATAAATTCAACACCGAGCATTATGAGATGGTGCTTAAAGCCGGCGATATGGAGCGTTGCATGCGTTCGCTGGTCTGGCATTTGGAAGAGCCTCGCGTTGGCCAATCCTATCCGAATTATTACGCCGCAAAACTTGCAAGCCGGTTTGGCAAAGTGGTGCTGTCGGGTGCGGGTGGTGATGAGCTTTTTGCAGGCTATCCATGGCGTTATTACCGTGCCGCGAGTGCACAAAATTTTGATGATTATGTGGACCGCTATTACGAGAATTGGCAACGTTTGGTGCCATCGGAATCCTATTCGGATTTGATTTCTCCTTTGGGATCGGAAGGCCGCAATGCCGATCCACGCGCGATATTCCGAAATGTGTTTTCGCATCACGATGCGGAGTTGAAAACGCCGCAGGATTACATCAACCACTCGCTTTATTTTGAAGCTAAAACCTTCATGCATGGCTTGTTGGTGGTGGAAGATAAGCTCTCAATGGCGCAATCGCTTGAGAGCCGCGTGCCGTTTTTAGACAATGATTTGGTAGATTATGCAGGCCGTGTTCCCGTCACGATGAAGCTCGCCAATCTCGGCGAAGTTCTAAAACTTGATGAAAACACGCCTGGCTCGAAAACCGCGACCTATTTCGGCAAGACCAATGACGGCAAATTGATTTTGCGCTCGGCGATGTCGAAATATATCCCGGAGGATGTCACGCAAGCGTTGAAGCAGGGCTTCTCGGCACCGGATGCAAGCTGGTTCCGTGGCGAGAGCATTGACTATGTTCGCCGGACATTGATGAACCCGAATGCAAAGCTTTGGACTTATCTGGATCGCACAACGGCGCAAACACTTATTCTCGATCATCTCGAAGGCCGTCAGAATCGTCGTTTGCTGATTTGGTCGCTCTTGTATCTTGAAGTGTGGCTGGACCTCTTTGAGGGATGAGCATGAGAGATAAAGTTTCCGAACTCGGTGACTTGCTCAAAGCGCTGCATCAGCGCCGCGACGAAGAATTGCGCTCGACCTTTAATCGCAGCCTGCCGTTTGCCGATGCGCAGTTTGACCGCTGGGAACGCGCGAAAGCATTGGGCTTTGGCGAGAAGACGAGCATCTATGATTCATCCGTTGTGATGGGCGATGTGAGCGTCGGCGCTAATACCTGGATTGGCCCGTTTACGATGCTTGATGGATCGGGTGGCGGGTTGACGATTGGCGATTATGTTTCCGTATCTACAGGCGTTCATATCTATACGCACGACACAGTGCTTTGGGCCGTGTCAGGTGGTGTGCAAGCGGCACGCAAGGGTGCAGTGTCGATCGGTTCAAATACCTATATTGGAGCGCAAGTTGTGATTATTGCAGGCGTGAGCATTGGCTCGCGCTGCGTGATTGCGGCGAATAGTTTGATCAACCGCGATGTGCCAGATGGCACGGTGGTTGGGGGAACACCAGCGCGGCGTTTGGGCCGCGTGGAAGGTGAGGGCGCGGATGCACGCCTCGTTTATGATGGCAAGGATGCGCCACGATGAGTGAGGTGCAAGAAAAGCCCCGGCGGCTGATGATGATCGGCTATAATACGGTCGACGAATTGATCCGTGATGGTAAAATTCGCTTCGATGATCCGGTTTCGCTTGAGCTGCAATTCAATTTGGGCCGTATGTTTGACGAAGTGATCTATGTCGTGCCGTTTGGTCGCGAAACGATTGAGCGTCGCATCGATGATACTACGATCTATCGTGAATTGGCGTTTGACCGTTCTGAGCGTGGACTTAAGCTTGTTCTCAATGGTCTGAAACACATCGCAAAAGCGCGCGCCTTTATGGATGAGTGTGTTGCGCGCTTTAAGCCCGATGTGGTTCAAACAATCGGACCACATATTCCGGCGGCGATGGCTTTGTTATCACCGCTGACACGCGCTTTGCCGACCGTGTGTATGGTGGAAGCCTATTGGGAAGATATCTTGCCATTTCAGCAATATTTTCCGAAGTCGATAAAGACGATTTTGCCTTATTGGTATCGTATCGCATATCGTTTGTTTGATCGCTATACAGGTGCACCTTCGCTTTCGCCTCCCTATTACACCTCCAAGGGAATGGATGAGGCACGCATCTCGCCATGGATTCAGCCTTTGGATTTACGCGAAGTGGAAAGGGCCGATGCGGCTGATGCTCCTGATGCGGTTAAGGCCGCAGATTATCCGCGCATAGTCGTGCTGGGACGATTGCATCCGGAAAAACTAGCCGTTGATGCGTTTGATATTTTTGCTAAAGCGGTAGCAGGTGGATTATCGGGAAGTTTGATTTTTGTAGGCGACGGCCTTGATCGGCCGATCATTGAATCGCGGGCCAAAGAACTTGGACTGTCCGATCGTGTTGTGATTACCGGACTTGTTCCGCATAAGCAGGCAATGTCGATTTTGAAGGCGTGTGATTTGTCGATTGCCCCGATGCAGGGTTCAGCATTGCTTGAGACTTTGGCGGCAGGTATTGCAACCGTTGCCTATGACCATGAGACGCATGCCGCGCTGATTACGAGTGGCGAGAATGGCGTATTGGTGCCACATCGCGATGTTGATGCGGCTGCCGAAATATTACGGCATTGGTTGATGCATCCGGAAGAAGCAGAACACATCGCGCAAACAGCAAAGCGTCGGGTGGAAGAAAAATACAATGTGGATGCCATGCGGGCGCTGCTGCTTCGGCCCTTTATCGATGCGTTTAATCTTCCGCGTTATAGAAATCGGCGAGCCACTCAACCGCGTCGCGTGATGGAGACGGCCTGATGTCGAAACGTCTCCTCTATGTCGATGTGAATGCGAGTTTTATCAATCCAACGCGCAATCTGTTGCCTGTTGCATTGATGAAAGGATGCGATGTTCGTTTTTTTGGTCCCGGCCATGTGTCATCCGATGTACTGGCCATTGGTCTTCCAGCATTCATCGAAAAAAACGGGCCCTTTGATGCGATAGCGACCAATACTCTGGTGTTGTTTTCCGATAGTGTTGATCCATCGCGCTACGCGGCCAATGTTCGTGCAGCCTATGCCTATGACGGGCAACCGGAAGATTTGCTGTTTTTGCCGATCATCGCCAAGCAGTTTGCAGCCGTGAATTTGCCACGTATTGCTGTGCTGCTGGAAAATGATTTTTATAATTGGACCGCGCGCGAGCGGGACAAGATTGATGCGGCGGCTGATTTCTTTATCGGGTTTGGTGAAGAGTTCTGTCCCTTTATAGCCGATATGCCGGAGCTTCGCTTCGAGCGTTTTGCATCGATTACGACCGATATCTGGGCCGAGTTTTGTCGTAGTCAAAAGGGTCGGATTGCGTCCTTGCCGCATTTTGTGTCGGATGCCGAGTTTTCTGTTTCGCCTTTGGTAAGCCGTCGTGATTTTTGGTCGGTTATGGGCGTGCAATATCATGCGCGGCAAGTGGCGCGCGATCATCTTTTAGCGAATGGTATTGCACCCATTGTCGACAGCAGGCTGCGCAAGCTTGTTTCGGTTTTGAAAAAGACGCGGCTGATGCGCGGCGAAAAGCGATTGGTGCAAAAGCTGCTCAATGCGGATTTTGCATCGCGCATTGCTCAGACGCGTTATTCATATACCTGTGGCTCAGGGCTTGCGATGCCCATCCGTAAATTTTTTGAAATTCCGTCAGCAGGTGCTGTGCTGGTGTGCCGTCCGTTTCATGGCTTTACCGAAGCCGGTTTTGTGGATGGTGTGAATTGCATCCTAGCTGAGCCGAATGAATTAATCGACGTGCACAACTCACTTGTCGCAGATCCCGATCGCGCGCAGAAAATTGCCAGCGCTGGTCAGCATTTGGTGATGGATCTTCATTCGCTTTCCGCGCGTGCCGATCATCTTGCCGCGATTATTACCGCCATCGCCGAGCAGCGGTTTGCGGGTAGTCAATGGGTTGGTGGATCGCATGTGTTGCGGGCCGCCACTGAGCGGGGTGTTGCGTGATGTTGCCTTCACTTCTCCGACTTTTCAGAGACGTTTATCGGGTTACGGGACGCAGATTGCCTTTATTGGTGATTTTGACCTTTTTAAATGCATTACTCGACGGCGCAGCCGTTGCAGCATTGTTACCGCTTTTAAAAGCGGTGGGTGGAACGCCTGGTGCGGGTGATGATCGGGTAACCCAATCCATCAATGCGGCTTTGACATGGTTTGGATTCCCCGTGACAGCATCGGCCATAGCGGCTTTTGCGATTGGTCTTATGGCGTTTGGCGTGATTGTCTTTTTGGCGCAGGCCTATTTGGGAGCCAAGCTTCAAACCGAATATGTAGCGGCTTGGCAAAGACGTTTATTTGCCGGTTATTTCGGTTCGGAATTCGGATTTTTTCGTGAGCGTCGCGCGGGTGATTTGATTTCGGCGGGGATTACCGAACCTGTTCGCTTGGGTGGTGCGTTTTATCAAGCCAATCTCATTCTCTCCTCGGTATTATTCATCGGCGTACAAATTGCCGTTGCGCTTGTCATTGCACCTGTTGTCGTGGCCATGTTGTTTGGTGCAGGCACGTTTCTCTTCATCGTCTCTGTTGGCCTTGTTCGGCGCGGCCTATTGGTCGGCGAAGAGATGACGGTTGTGAATGCCGATCTTCAATCGGATGCCGGTGAATTGGTGGCGGGGGCTAAATTCGTCAAAGCAACGGCGACCGAAGATCGTGCGGTTGACCGCCTTTCTCGTACCGTGATGCGGCTTCGTGATCTCACCTTTTCCAATGCGTTCGACGTGCAAATCGTGCGGGCGATTTTTGAATATGCCAGCGGCTTTGTCGTGATCCTGTTGCTTGTTGCGGGACCAACTCTTCTTTCTGTTGATGTGGGTACCGTTGTTGTGATTGTAGCGATGTTTATTCGCTTATTCCCGAAGGTTACGGGCTTGCGGCAATGCCAGCAATCGATCAGCCTTGTATTGCCTGCTTTTGATGCTGTGATGCTGATGGCGACCGAAGCCGAAGGCCGTGCTGAGCGCTCATTGGCGGCTGAAGGTGCGGAGCGGCTTGGTGCAGGCCCTGCTTCAATCGCGCTGGAAAATGTTCATGTTGTGATTGGCGAGCGGACGATTCTCGATGGTATTGATCTGACGATCAAGGCGGGTGAATTTGTTGTGCTGACAGGTCCGACAGGCGCAGGCAAGACAACTCTGCTGGATTGCATGTTGGGGCTTCGTCGCATTCAATCGGGTATGGTGCGGATTGATGGTCAAAATCTCAATACGCTTGCGGTGGCCGATTGGCGTCGTGGCGTTGGCTATCTGGGTCAAGACCCGATGCTGTTTCATGCATCTATTGAAGATAATCTGCGCTGGATACGACCGGACACAACAAGCGAAGCGATTGAAAAAGCTTTGCGCTTAGCTTCCGCTGATTTTGTGTATCGTTTGCCGGATGGGCTGAAGACCATTGTAGGTGATGCAGGCAGCAGACTTTCAGGCGGCGAGCGGCAGCGTATTGCGCTTGCACGGGCGCTTTTAGGTGAGCCTCGTTTGCTGGTATTAGACGAAGCCACAAGCGCATTGGATGGTGCAACGGAAGCATCCGTTGTTGAAACCATCGCGAAGCTTAAAGGGCGCATGACCATTGTTTCGATCACGCATCGTCCGGCTTTGGTGGCGGTGGCGGATCGGATGATTGAAGTTCAACACGGTAAAGTGGCAACAGCACATGCCACTCCACAGGATACAAAGGTGATCTAATGGCTAAGGCTGCAATTCCCTTTATTGACCTCGGTGCGCAACGCGCGCGGATTGGTGCGGCGATTGATGCAGGCCTGTTGCGTGTTGCACAGCACGGACAATATATATTAGGCCCCGAAGTCAAAACGCTTGAAGCTGATCTGGCGGCCTTTTGTGGTGCGAAGGATTGTATTTCCGTCTCCAACGGAACGGTTGCTCTTGCGATGCCTTTGATGGCTAAAAACATCCGCCCGGGTGATGCTGTTTTTTGCCCGAGCTTTACCTTCGCCGCCACAGCCGAAGTTGTGGCATGGCTTGGTGCGACGCCTGTTTTTGTGGATGTGTTGCCTGATACATTCAACATGGATCCGGCGAGCCTTGAACAAGCGATTGTTAAAGCCAAGGCCGATGGCTTGCGGCCGCAATGCGTGATCTCTGTTGATCTGTTTGGACAGCCTGCTGATTATGATGCGATTGAGCCGATTATCGCGCGCCATGGATTGTGGCTGATGAGCGATGCGGCGCAAAGCTTTGGCGGTGCGTTTAAGAGCCGCAAAGTTGGCACCATCGGACATGTGACCGCGACGAGCTTTTTCCCGTCAAAGCCTTTGGGGTGCTATGGCGATGGCGGTGCGATTTTTACCGATGATCCCGAGATGGCTGCTGTATTGCGTTCGTTGCGGGTGCATGGGCAGGGAAGCGATAAATATGACAATGTCCGTATCGGTTTGAATGGCCGATTGGATACGTTGCAGGCTGCGGTGCTGATTGAGAAATTGAAAATTTTAGGTGATGAAGTTGCGGCGCGTGATCAAGTTGCGCAACGTTATTCGGCGCATCTTAAGGGCTCGGTGCCGACACCTGCCATTCTTGCCGAATTGGTTTCCGCTTGGGCGCAATATACGGTTCTGGTGCCTGGTGCAGCGCGCGCCTCAATCATTGCGGCGATGAAAGAAGATGGCATTCCAACCATGGTCTATTATCCAAAGCCGCTTCATTTACAAACGGCCTATCGTCATTTTCCGCTGGCTGGGAATGGCTTGCCCGTGAGTGAGCGCTTGGCGCAGGAAGTGCTGAGCTTGCCGATGCATCCCTATCTTGATGATGCCACGCAAGACCGTGTGATTGAGAGCTTCACCAAGGCCTTGAAAGCGCACGCATGAGAATGATGCTCGCAACCCTCTGGCGGATATTTGCAACGTTATGCGCCTTTATGGTGATTGCCGCGCTTCTGATCGGTATCAATCTCGAACGGATTTTGATGATTGATGGGCCTTTGACAAAGGCTGATCATGCAGTTGTTTTAGACGGCAATAATGCACGTTTGCTCCGCGCGAAGGAGTTGCTCGATCAAGGTCTCGTGAGCGATATCTGGATCAGCAATGGCGAGCCTGCGCATCCCGATGAAATCGAACAGATTGTTGAATCCCTTGGATATCACGCCCCCGATCGCACTGAGATCAAGCGTCAGATTTTGGAACATCTGGGTGTGCCTGCCGACAGACTTGTGTTTTTCGGTCATGGCAGTTTGACAACGCGGGATGAAGCCAAGGCCTTGCGGGAAAAAATTGGTGATCAAGCGCCAAGTTTTATTGTCGTGACGACCAATTATCATTCGCGCCGCGCGCAGGCGATTTTTCAAGCGGCTGTGCCGCAGTCAATCTTTCAAGTCACATGCCAGCAAGGCTGTGTAGCGCCCGCGCAGTGGTGGAAAGATCCTGCCATTGCCGCGCAATTTGTGCTTGAATTCGTCAAGCAGATTTATTTCAGACTGGACATGGCTGCTGCGGGTTGAAAGACAGCATCAAAGGCGGCTGTCATCTTAGCTTCTGTGTAAAGTTCTTCGACGCGCGTGCGATTGTTCAGCCCGATGGTTTCGCGTTCTTGTGATGATAGCGAGAGCATCGTTACCATTCGTCTCGCTAACAGATCGGGCGTTGCGATGAAGCGATCATCGTTTAAAACGACGCGGCAATCCCCGACATCGGTTGCAATCGCGGGCAGGCCCACGGCCATAGCTTCGGCGAGAACATTTGGAAAGGATTCAGAACGCGATGGCATGACAAACATATCCATGGCGTTGAGAACATCCGGAATATCTTGGCGTGGCCCTAACAAATGAAACCGCTCAGCAGGCAAACGGCTTTTTGCTAACAGTGCCTTGATCGATGGATCATCGGGCGTGACGTTTCGGCCAGCGATCATCAAATGTAGTTTTTCGGAAAGGGCTGCGGGAAGATCATCGCGCAACGCTTCAAAGGCTGCGAATAAATCGGGATAACCTTTTTCAGGCACATTGCGACCGACTGCACCAATAACGATCATTGTATCGCTCAGAGCCAATTCAGCGCGGATTGCCGCACGAGCCTCGCGGTTGGGGGTATAGCGTTTGGTATCGACCGCGTTGGGGATGACGGTCCATGTATTAGGGGACGTGCGAAAGCCAATGGCACCGTGCGCTTGGCGCGAGGCTTCCGAATTTGAAACGATCTGCACCGATTGAAAATGCGACAAGATAGCGAGCACGCGTTGCGCTATCCAGCGGGCGGGTTTGTGTTTGAAAGTGACGAAAGGCAGGCTGCGAATATTCCATACAAGGCGGGGTCTATTGGGCAAGAAGGGACGGAGCAGGGAGGCCAATAGGCTCGGGTAATAAAGCCAAGCGGAAAGAACATCCGGACGTTGCTTTTTAATTTCGTGAACGAGTTGGGGCAAAGCGGTCAGCATGGATTTTACACCGCTGATGCCGATCGAATGCACAGGGATGCCAAGTGCCATAATATCAGCGCCTACCGATGGGCCCGGCTTGATGGCTTTGAGCGTTAATACCGAATGATGATCGGCCGCTGCCTCGGTTTGCGCCAAATAACGCAGCAGCGTCATTTCGGCGCCACCAAAATCAGAAAGATCGATGACAAGGTGGAGGATTTTAACTTTGTTCATCCGTAATTCAGGCTCGGCGGGCGAAAGGGGTGGTAGGTTTGGGTGAAGTAGTGGATCTTGCGAAGCAGTAAACTGTGATTTCGCTCCTGTTAACCCCTATTGATTGACGGAATGATACCACGACCATGTCGACCCGCTATGTGATCCGCTTTGACGATATTACGCCCGGAATGGCGTGGAGCAAATTCAAGCCGTTTGAAGCGGTGGCCGATGCGTTTCAATTGCCGTATCTGATTGGTGTTGTGCCAGAGTGTCGGGAT
Source organism: Beijerinckiaceae bacterium (assembly GCA_036758905.1). GTDB lineage: Bacteria > Pseudomonadota > Alphaproteobacteria > Rhizobiales > Beijerinckiaceae > CAIUPE01. The sequence goes on from DAIOVR010000088.1 coordinate 9,799, forward strand.
CCATCTTTATCGGTAGAGCCGGAACGCGATGACTTTTGGCCGTGGTTGCGGGAAAGGGCCAGCAAAGGCTGGACGATCGCGCAGCATGGCTACACGCATCTTTATGCGACGAAAGAACGCGGACTGCTCGGCATTGGTAGCAAATCAGAATTGGCAGGGCTCGCTTATGACGATCAATTGGCAAAGCTTGCTGCTGGCAAAGAGATTTTATTGCGTGAAGGCGTTTGGCATGGGGTGTTTATGGCACCATCTCATTCCTTTGATGCAAATACGTTGAAAGCGCTAAAGGCGCTGGATTTTTCGGCCATCACCGATGGCTATGGTTTTTATGCCTATGATCTTCA
>DAIOVR010000089.1:0-3016 GCA_036758905.1 Beijerinckiaceae bacterium
AAGCGCCGCATTGACGATTTCAACACCCGTTTCCGGCGGCATGGATTGGCCCTTCGCCAACAGCCGCGCGCGGTGCACCCGCACGAGGCCCGGTCCCGACATCACCGATTCGGTTGTCACACGGCCCAAAACCCGCTCGAGATGCGGCCAAAACGCCTCTTCCTCTTTGCCCACAGGGCCAAAATCAATATGGCAGCTTTCACTCGCAACGGGGATATAGCGGCCATCAATCGTCAAAAGCGCGCCAATGCCCAAGCCCGTACCGGGGCCTAAAATCACTTGTGGCCCCGCGCCCAAAGCGGGCGCCGCCTCACCGATCTGCTTCAACCATTCCGACCGTAATGCGGGCAAAGAGAGCGCTTGCGCCTCAAAATCATTCAGCAGGAGGCCGCTCTCAAAGCCGAAACTCTTGGCCAATTTCGGGCCATCAATGGTCCAGGACGCGTTCGTCAAATGCGCGCGCTTATCCACCACAGGCCCCGCAACACACATAATCGCCGAGCGCGGCTTGTCTTTCATATCCGCCAAAACGGTACGAATAGCGGTCTCAGGATCCGGAAAATCCTTGGTTTGCAAGCGGTTGACGATAACAGGATCTTTGCCCGGCGTGGTCGCCAGAGCGAAACGGGAATTGGTACCGCCAATATCAGCAATGAGAACCGGATGCGCGAACATGAAGAGGTCACCTTATCGAAACAAGCCCATAGTAGAATGCCGAGTGGTGTAGCGTGGAACGCTGAGTTGATCTATCTCTTTCGCCAGAAATTATCCCTGTATTGTCGGAGGCCGTCATGTCCCAATCCCCATCCAACCTGTTCCAGCTCGGCCCTGATACGACGCCCTACCGCAAACTCTCCAGCGAAGGCGTTAGCGTTGAGACCGTCGGTGGCCGCACTTTCTTGAACGTGAAGCCCGAAGCCATCCGCGCTTTGGCCAAGCAAGCCTTCATCGACATCAACCATTTGTTGCGCCCTGGCCACCTCGCCCAGCTCCGTAAAATTCTCGACGATCCGGAAGCCACCCCGAATGACCGTTTCGTCGCCTTCGATTTGTTGAAAAACGCCAATATCGCGGCAGGCGGCGTTTTGCCGATGTGCCAAGACACAGGCACCGCGATTGTGTCGGCCAAGCGCGGCCGTTATGTCCTCACCGAGGGCTATGACGAGGACGCGATCGCAGGCGGCATCCAAGACGCCTATTTCGAAAAAAACCTGCGCTATTCGCAAGTCGCTCCCGTCTCGATGTTTGAAGAGAAAAACACCAAGACGAACCTGCCCGCCGAGATCAATCTCTATGCCGAAGGCGAGGACGAGTACAAATTCCTCTTCGTCGCCAAAGGCGGCGGCTCGGCGAATAAAAGCTTCCTCTATCAAGCCACCCCTTCGGTGCTGACCCATGATCGCCTGATCGCGTTCTTAAAAGAAAAAATCCTCACCCTAGGCACCTCCGCGTGCCCGCCTTACCATTTGGCCATCGTCATTGGCGGGACGTCTGCCGAACTCGTGATGAAAACGGTGAAACTCGCCTCAACGCGCTATTATGATTCCCTGCCCACGCAAGGCTCGGAAGCGGGCCACGCTTTCCGCGATCTCGCGATGGAAGAAGAGGTGCACAAGCTCACACAATCCTTAGGCGTCGGCGCGCAATTCGGCGGCAAATATTTCTGCCACGATGTCCGCGTCATCCGTCTGCCCCGTCACGGCGCATCGCTGCCCATCGGCTTGGGCGTTTCCTGCTCGGCCGACCGTCAAGCCATCGGCAAGATCACCAAAGACGGTGTGTTCTTGGAACAACTCGAAGCCGATCCCTCGCATTACCTCCCCGATTTGGACGAGAGCGAATTCACCGCGCATTGCGTGAACATCGACCTCAACCAACCCATGTCGGAAATCCTTGCAACCCTCTCCTCACACCCGATCCGTACGCGCCTCTCGCTCACCGGAACACTGATCGTTGCGCGCGATTCAGCCCACGCCAAAATCCGCGAGCGGTTGGATCGTGGCGAACCGATGCCGGATTATTTCAAAAATCATCCCGTCTATTACGCAGGCCCTGCAAAGACTCCGGCAGGCTATGCCTCAGGCTCGTTCGGCCCGACAACAGCAGGCCGCATGGACAGTTTCGTCGCCCAATTCCAAGCCGCCGGCGGCTCCATGGTGATGCTCGCCAAAGGCAACCGCTCCTCAGAAGTGCGCGAAGCCTGCAAAAAATATGGCGGCTTCTATTTAGGCTCCATCGGCGGCCCTGCGGCGCGCTTAGCGCAAGACTGCATCAAGCATGTTGAAGTGCTGGAATATCCAGAGCTTGGCATGGAAGCCATCTGGAAAATCGAGGTGGAGAATTTCCCGGCGTTTATTGTCATTGATGACAAGGGGAATGACTTTTTTAAAGAGTTGAACCTCGGCTAAATTTCCCTCAAGATGAGCCGCGCTGAAAGCACCTGTCGAGTGGTGAGCTTGTCGAGTGGTGAGCTTGTCGAACCAGGGCAACCGTCCTTCGACTCGCCGCTGCGCGGCGGCTCAGGATGAGGGGAGCGTTTCACAACCGTCATTGCGAGGTAAAGAGCGGTTCGCGAAGCGAACCTTCACCCCGTCATTGCGAGCGGGAGCGAAGCAACCCAGCTAACGGGAAACCATAAGAGCGCGATATCGCCATCGTACTTTCGAAACAACCATCAACTGGGTTGCTTCACGTTCGTTCGCAATGGCGGGAATTACTTCACCACACCCGCCAACCGCTCCAACCTCCCGTCATAGCACTACAATCGACCAACCGTCATTGCGAGCGAGAGCGAAGCAACCCAGCTAGCGGAAAACCATAAGAGCTTGATTTCACCACCGCGCCTTCGAAACAACCATCAACTGGGTTGCTTCACGTTCGTTCGCAATGACGGGAATTACTTCACCACACCCGCCAACCGCTCCAGCGCCCCATCGAGCACTTCATCGCGTTTAGCAAAACAAAACCGCACCACGGTCTTCACCGGATTTTCCGCATAAAACGCCGATACCGGAAT
>DAIOVR010000089.1:3116-8572 GCA_036758905.1 Beijerinckiaceae bacterium
ATATATTGATGCGCTTTGGTCAGCACACGAAAGAGTTCCGGTGCCGCGCAGGTAAAGCCAACTTTCCAGCCCGTGAGCGAAAAGATTTTACCCGCCGATCCGATCTTCACCGTACGCTCGCGCAACGCAGGAATGGATAGGGCCGAGACATGCTCGCGTCCGTCAAAAATCACATGCTCCCACACTTCATCCGAGAGCAAAATCGCATCATGCTTTACACAAAAGCGGGCGAGCAGTTCGAGGTCTTCGCGCGGCAAAACCACAGCCGAGGGGTTGATCGGATTGTTTAAAAACACCACGCGCGTTTTATCCGTAAAGGCTGCCTCCAGCATCGCCTCGTCAAAGCGCCAATGGGGTGGCTGTAGCGCCACAAATTTCGGCACGCCACCCGCACGCAGTACCAAAGGCAGATAGGCGTCATACATGGGTTGAAACAAAATCACCTCATCACCGGGCGTGATGAGTGCCATCAACGCGCCTGCGATGGCTTCGGTCGCCCCCGAGGTGATCATCACCTCGCGCTCCCAATCGAGCGACACGTTTTGATGCTCGGCATAATGGCGTGCGACGGCTTGTCGCAATTCGGGCAGGCCCGGCATTGGCGGATATTGGTTCCAGCCGTTCACAACGGCGTCGGCCGCTTTTTCCAACACGTCGCGCGGGCCGGGGCCGTCCGGAAACCCTTGGCCGAGATTGATCGCGCCCGTTTCACGCGCAAGCTTCGACATGGTTTCAAAGACAGAGGTTTGGATATTTGAAAAAATCGGGTTCATGCCAAAGATCGTATCGCGTCAGGCCGATACCTTCAATCCTTCGCCCACAATCTGGACAGCGTAACACCGCCATGCCATCACTGCCGGCAATCGATAATCCACACTCCCAACCGAGGAAACCACAATGACCGACATCAAAGGCGCAATCTATCCCGATCTAGAAGGCAAAGGCGTGCTCGTCACGGGCGGCGGCTCGGGCATTGGCGAATCAATCGTCCATCACTTCGCTCGCCAGAAGGCGAAAGTCGCCTTTATCGACATCAATGTTGAAGCAGGCAAAAAAGTGGCTGCCGATTGCGCGGCCAAAGGCTGGAATGTGCATTTCGAAGCGTGTGACCTTACCAATATTCCGGCACTGCAAGCAGCCGTTAAACATTGCCGTACAGCCATTGGGCCGATAACGGTGCTCATCAACAATGCCGCGCATGATCAGCGCCACAAGATGGAAGATGTGACATCGGAATATTGGGATGAGCGTTTCGCCACCAATCTGAAGCATCAATTCTTCTGCGCCCAAGCGGTGATGGAGGATATGAAGGCAGCGAATGATGGCGTCATCATCAATTTCGGCTCGACCTCGTGGATGGTTGGCCAAGGCGGCATGGCGGCCTATACGGCTGCTAAATCTGGCGTGCTCGGCCTCACCCGTTCGCTGGCCCGTGATTTCGGCCAATGGAATATCCGCTGCAACGCGATTGCACCAGGCTGGATCATGACCGAGCGCCAAAAGTCACTCTGGCTCACGCCGGAAGGTGAGAAGGAATTGATGATCCGCCAATGCCTCAAGCGCAAATTGGTGCCTGCGGATATCGCCAAGGTAACGGTGTTTATGGCGTCATCTGAAGCCGAAGCGATGACCAACCAGCAATATGTGGTTGATGGCGGCTGGGTCTAATCGTCCCCATGACAACGCCTGCGCTCATCGCCATTGATTGGGGCACAACCCGCTTCCGCGCTTATCTCTTGGATAGCGCGGGCGCCGTGTTGGAGCGCGTCTCCTCGGAGGATGGCATTATGGCGGTAAAGCCCGGCGGTTTTCCGGCCGTGCTCGTCATCCGCTGCGGCATGTGGCTGGCACGTCACCCCGATCTGCCCGTTATTATGGCGGGCATGGTGGGAAGCCGTAATGGTTGGGTCGAGGCGCCTTATCGCGTCTGTCCGGCCACCGCATCCGACATCGCAGAAGCCATGGCGGAAGTTGATATCGGCAATGGCCGCAAAGCCCGCATCGTGCCGGGCCTTTCCACGCGCGATGCAGCAGGTGCACCCGATGTGATGCGCGGCGAGGAAACCTTGGCGCTCGGCACGGGGATCGAAAACGGCACCGTCATCTTGCCGGGTACGCATTCCAAATGGGTGCACATCGAAAACGGGATGATCAAAAGCTTCGCCACCTTCATGACGGGCGAATTCTACGCCACGCTTTTGAGCCAAACCATTTTGGGCAAGCTCCGCGAAGAGCCTGATGACACGACTGGCTTTGCCAAGGGCGTCGAAGCGGCAAAGCGCAAAGGCGGCCTCACCCATTTAGCCTTTGCTGCGCGCACCTCCGTTTTGCTCGGCGACATCAGCGGGCATGAAGTAGCCCCCTTCCTCTCGGGGCTCCTGATCGGCTCGGAAGTCGATGCCGGCTTAGAGATGGATCAATCGGGCGGCGATATCGTGCTGATTGCCGATGGCATCATTGTCGACTCCTACACCCAAGCGCTCGCCGCGCGCGGTCATAGCTGCCGTACCATCGCGACCGAATCATGCTTCACTGCGGGCCTTGCTCGGTTGCTCATGGCGTAAGGAACGCTTCTACAATGTCCTCGATCTCCGCCTTCGATAAAGCCTTCGCCACCTGCCCCCTGATTGCCATTCTGCGCGGGCTGCATCCGGATGAAGCGGTGGCCGTTGGCGAAGCGCTGGTTGCAGCGGGCATTACGATTTTGGAAGTCCCGCTCAATTCGCCCGAGCCCTATGACAGCATCGGCAAACTCGCCTCCGCCTTGAAAGGCCGCGCCGTGGTAGGTGCCGGAACCGTCTATCGCCGCACCGAAGTCGATCGCGTCGCCCAAGCCGGCGGTACGCTGATTGTTTCGCCCAATGCGAACCCCGAAGTCATATCGCATGCGAAAAGCCTAGGCCTCGTCTCCGCCCCCGGTTTCTTCACCCCGACAGAGGCCATCGCGGCCCTTGATGCAGGCGCGGATGTGCTTAAAATTTTCCCCGGTGAACTCATGTCGCCGCAAGGCGTCAAAGCGCTCAATGCCATTCTGCCAAAAGGCTCGCGCATGGTGCTTGTGGGCGGTGTGGGTGAAGTAAGCTTTGGCACTTACGCCTCAACGCCGCTCGCGGGCTATGGCATCGGCTCCTCGCTTTATGCGCCCGGTGTAACCGCTGAGGAAGTAGGCCTTCGCGCCACCCGTTTCATCAAAGCCTATCAAGCGAGCCGCCCATGATCATTGTCTTCGGATCCGTCAATGTCGATTTCGTCACCCGCGTCACCTCTATCCCGAAGCCCGGCGAAACCGTGCTGGGGCCGGCCTATGATGTCATCCCCGGCGGCAAGGGCGCCAATCAAGCGCTTGCCGCCCAACGCGCAGGATCTCCAACCATCATGGCGGGCGCGGTGGGCGATGATCCTTTCGCTGCCATCGGCCTTGGGCTCTTGATCGATGCGGGCGTTGATTGCAGCGCGGTAACCAAAGTCGCAGCGCCCACAGGTGCGGCGTTCATCACCGTCGATCAAAACGGTGAAAACGCCATCACCGTTGCCTCGGGTGCCAATGCTTACGCGAGCGCAAAGGCGCTTGAAGCTCTTTCCATCGGCCCCAAAGACACGCTGTTGATGCAACGCGAAGTTCCGGAAGCTGAGCAAATAGCCGCCGCCCGTTTTGCCAAATCCAAAGGCGCGCGCGTCTTGCTCAATGTCGCTCCGGCGGGAATCGTCACCGAAGAGCTCGCCAACCTCCTCGACATCATCCTCGTCAACGAGCACGAAGCGATGGTGGTTGCTAAAGGCTTTGGCCTATCCGCCGAGAGCCCGATCGATGCCGCGCAAGCCATCGCCTCGGCACGCAACATGGCCTGCATCGTTACCTTGGGCAGCGAGGGCGCGGTGGGCTGGACCGATGGCGTACGCCGTCAGATCCCCGCGCCGTCTGTCACCGTAGTCGACACAACGGCAGCAGGCGATGCGTTTTGCGGTGCCTTTGCCGCAGCACTCGATCAAGGCTTCGGCTTCACAGGCGCCTTGGCCAGAGGCGTAACCGCAGGCAGCCTCGCCTGCACCATAAACGGCGCCCAACCGAGCCTGCCTACCAAAGAGGCCATTGAGGCCGCACTCAAGGGCTGAATGAAATAACGTAACATTACGCCCTTGACGCATCCCCTTCCTAAAGCGACACAGTAACTATAACAGCCCAGCTCACGATCACCGGAATCCCCTTTCATGTTCCCAAAGCCCGTATCCTCGCTCACTCCCAACACACTCGGCTATGAGACCCTTCCTCTGGTCAAGCCGACAGGCTTTCGCGAATATGATGCGCGCTGGTTGTTTGAGAAAGAAATCAACCTTATGGGCGTGCAGGCTTTAGGCTTGGGCCTTGGCACGCTGATCCGTGAAATGGGCGTGAAGCCGGAAATCGTTACAGGGCATGATTATCGCGGCTATTCATCCTCCATCAAAATGGCCTTGATCAACGGACTCATGGCCGCCGGATGCAAAGTGCATGATATCGGTTTGGCGATGTCGCCCATGGCCTATTTCGCGCAGTTCGAATTGGATGTGCCATGCGTGGCGATGGTCACCGCCTCGCATAATGATAATGGCTGGACAGGTGTGAAAATGGGCGCGCAACGCCCTGTCACCTTTGGCCCCGATGAAATGAATCGCTTAAAAGAAATCGTCCTCGAAGGACGTGGATCTTATGCCGATGGTGGCGCCTATCGCTTCGTCGAAAATTTTGCTGATCGATACATCGCGGATCTGACAACGCGCAAACCCTATACCCGCAAAATGAAAGTCATCGCTGCTTGCGGCAATGGCACAGCAGGCGCTTTCGCACCAGGCATTTTAGAAAAGCTTGGCGTTGAAGTTGTGCCGATGGATGCTGAATTAGATTACACTTTCCCGCGCTACAATCCGAACCCTGAAGACATGGAAATGCTGCACGCAATGGCGCACGCCGTGCATGAGCATAAAGCCGATGTTTCCTTAGGTTTCGATGGTGATGGGGATCGTTGCGGCGTTGTCGACAATGAAGGCAACGAAATTTTTGCCGACAAGATTGGTGTGATGTTGGCGCGTGATTTATCAAGCCTGCATCATGGCGCAACCTTTGTCGTTGATGTGAAATCGACCGGCCTTTTTGCTACTGATCCGGTGCTCATTCAAAACGGTGTCAAAGCCGATTATTGGAAGACAGGCCACTCTTACATCAAGCGCCGCGTTGCTGATTTAAAAGCCCTCGCAGGCTTTGAAAAATCCGGACACTTTTTCTTCAACGCACCCGTCGGTCGCGGCTATGATGACGGGCTTGTCACCGCCATCGCCGTGCTTGATATGCTGGAGCGCAATCCGGATAAATCCATGGCGGATCTTTACCGTGCGCTGCCCAAAACATGGGGCACGCCAACCATGTCACCCCATTGCGGCGATGAAGTAAAATATGGCGTCGTCGAACGGGTGAAAGCCGA
>DAIOVR010000089.1:8672-10044 GCA_036758905.1 Beijerinckiaceae bacterium
AACCTGCCTTTTATGTATCGAACCCACTGGGCTTATTCACTCGAAGCACTGGACTTATCTATCGCAAATCATCGCTTTTGAGGCGAAAGGCCTTGCCGAACCCGCCATTCAGACTGGCCTCCATCATAGTAAGTCGAATGTATAGGAAGTCGGGGAAGTCAATATAAAGCGCCGCCTTGGGGTGGCGTGCAATGAATAGTGTCCGCAAAATAATGTTTTCGTCGCTCGCCCGGTCAATAATACTGGCCGAACACTGTATGGTTATTCTTGCATGCGCCAGCGGGTCCCCCTTGCCCGGCTCCCCCACCAAAAGCGAGCATCGTGGGTCCGCTAAAAGGTGTTTGGTATGGCCTGAAAGCCTTGAAACCAAGAGAAACGGCGTCTGCGCCCGATCAAGCGCAAAAGTTACAAGGCTTGCAAAGGGATAGCCGTTCTCATTCATGGTCGCGAGCGTGCCAAACCGCGCCTCACGCAGCAATTGCCGCGTGGTTTCACGGGCACTCTCATTGGCAGATTGGACGGGATCAAACGGCTCAGCCATGCCTTGAAAGAAGCAAAGTTGCCCCTTCCGTCAAGGCTTTTCAGCATTTTTTAGATCAAAGCAGGAGCTCTGCCACAATTTGGCCTCGCTATGTTCTAGAATTTGCGATTAGATTGAACCCCGACTATCGGAGCCCGCGCCTATGCCCACGATTGCCCTTGTTGACGATGACCGGAACATCCTCACCTCCGTTTCCATAGCCTTAGAAGCGGAAGGTTATCGCGTCGAAACCTATACGGATGGCGCAACGGCGCTCGAAGGATTGAAGCAAAATCCACCCGATTTGGCCATTTTTGATATCAAAATGCCCAGAATGGACGGCATGGAGCTCTTGCGCCGCCTGCGGCAAAAATCCGATTTGCCGGTGATTTTTCTGACCTCGAAGGACGAGGAAATCGACGAATTGTTCGGGCTGAAAATGGGTGCCGACGATTTTATCCGTAAACCCTTCTCCCAGCGCCTCCTTGTCGAGCGCGTTAAAGCCATTCTTAGGCGGATCGGCGCCAAAGACGCGCCACCGGCCAAGGAAGGCGATACGAAGGTCTTGGACCGCGGCGAGCTCCGAATGGACACAGAACGCCACGCCTGCACCTGGAAGGGCCTTCCTGTGACGTTGACGGTGACTGAATTCCTAATCCTTCAAGCGCTTGCCCAGCGTCCGGGTGTGGTTAAGAGCCGCAACGCCCTTATGGATGCCGCCTATGACGATCAGGTCTATGTCGATGATCGTACCATCGACAGCCACATCAAGCGTTTGCGTAAAAAATTCAAAGCCGTTGATGATGATTTCGACAAGATCGACACGCTTTATGGCGTCGGCTACCGGTTTTC
>DAIOVR010000090.1:0-9879 GCA_036758905.1 Beijerinckiaceae bacterium
TGGTGCCCGGGGGCGGGATCGAACCACCGACACTGCGATTTTCAGTCGCATGCTCTACCAACTGAGCTACCCGGGCGCGTTCGGCGTTGAAACGCTGAACAGGCGGGCGTTATAGTGGGTAGGCGGGGTGCTGTCCAGCCATCGGGCCAGGTAATTTTCAAACCGACTGATTTTGCCTAAACCTTAGTCGCGAAACAGGAATTCGCAGTCGGACCGGCCAAAATCGATATCGTCAGCCGTTTCAGCCTGTGGCTCTAGCTTCAGTAGGTGTTGGGTATTTTCGCCTTCGGCAAGATAACGGGCTAATTGGAGGCGTGCTCGGCGGCGCAAATTTTCGCGGCGCGCATGGGTTGTAACGGCTTCGGCTGCGGGATTCACCACCTCGTTATGAGGCCAATCCATCAACGCATACCCGTGACTTATCTGCATAAGGCTCATATCCCAGCTCCGAATCAGATACCGAATTGATAGTGGATCATGGCGATTAACCTATGACAGGTTTGTGACCTATATCGTCTGCCAAGGTCGTATCTGGCCGCAAAAATGCGATAAGTCGCGTATTTGCGTCTTCAATCCGCTCATCAGACAAAACGATTTGGACGCCGCCATTGGGCCGTGCTAGGAGCCCCGTTTATAGGGGATTTGGTATGAACCGTGCCTCGCCATGGGCCGTATCTGTAGCGAGACCGATCAATCGATCAATTTATGCCTTTTAGCCCTCCTGTTGAGACATTTTCGAAAGCGTGACCCCATCATGAACGATCTTGCTGCCTACCGCTCCTCGCGCCTTTCCAATTCCTTCTTTTCGGCTTCGCTTGCCGATCGTGACCCTGAAATCGCCGAAGCCGTTCGGTTGGAACTGGGCCGCCAGCGGGACGAGATTGAGCTTATTGCCTCTGAAAACATCGTTTCCCGCGCTGTTTTGGAAGCACAAGGCTCCATAATGACCAATAAATATGCCGAGGGTTATCCTGGTAAGCGGTATTATGGCGGTTGCCAATTTGTCGATATTGCCGAAGAGTTGGCGATCAAGCGGGTATGCCAATTATTCGGCTGTAACTTTGCCAATGTGCAGCCGAATTCTGGTTCGCAGGCTAATCAGGCCGTGTTTTTGGCCCTGCTTCAGCCTGGCGATACGTTTATGGGGCTTGATCTTGCCGCCGGTGGGCATCTAACGCACGGCGCTGCCCCGAATGTTTCCGGTAAATGGTTTAAGGTCGTTTCCTACGGTGTTGAGCCCGAAACGCAGACGATCAATATGGACAAGGTCGAGGCGTTGGCCTTGGAAACCAAGCCGAAACTGATCATCGCCGGTGGCTCGGGCTATGCCCGTCACTGGGATTTTGCTCGCTTCCGTGAAATTGCTGATAAAGTGGGTGCTTATTTCCTCGTTGATATGGCGCATTTCTCTGGTCTTGTGGCAGGCGGTTCGCATCCTTCGCCGTTTCCGCACGCGCATGTTGCAACGTCCACCACGCATAAGACATTGCGCGGTCCACGTGGCGGCATCATTCTTTCAAACGATGAGGCACTCGCTAAGAAATTCAACTCCGCCGTGTTCCCGGGCATGCAAGGCGGTCCGTTAATGCACGTTATCGCTGCCAAGGCGGTGGCCTTCGGTGAAGCGCTGACGCCGGAATTCAAATCCTACACGCGGGCGGTTGTTGAAAATGCATCGGTGCTTGCTGACACGCTGATGAAGGGTGGATTTAAAATTGTAACGGGCGGTACCGATAACCATCTTATGCTGGTCGACCTTCGCCCGAAGAACATTACCGGCAAGGCATCGGAAGCTGCTCTGGGTCGTGCGCATATCACCTGCAACAAAAATGGTGTTCCGTTTGATCCTGAAAAGCCTACCATTACATCCGGTATTCGTCTTGGAACGCCTGCAGCAACGTCACGTGGATTTGGCGTTGAGGAATTCAGGGAGGTGGGCCGTTTGATCGTTGAGACCCTCGATGGTCTTTCAAAGAACGGTGACGCAGGTAATGCCGAGGTTGAAGCCTCGGTGAAGGATCGGGTCCACGCCTTAACGAAGCGGTTCCCGATATACGGTTAAGCGAGGTAGCGGGTGCGGTGTCCTTATTGCGGTAGCGTTGAAAGCCAAGTGAAGGACTCCCGTCCGGGTGAGGACGGGGCCGTCATTCGCCGCCGCCGCGTATGCCCTGATTGTGGCGGGCGTTTTACAACGTTTGAGCGCGTGCAATTGCGTGACTTGACCGTTCTGAAACGCTCGGGCCGCCGCATTCCTTTTGATCGCGATAAGCTGATGCGCTCGGTCGATATTGCTTTGCGCAAGCGTCCAGTTGATCAGGAGCGGACTGAACGGATGGTCAATGGCATCGTCCGTCAGTTGGAGAGTATGGGCGATGGTGAAGTCACCAGCGAAACCATAGGCGAATTAGTGATGGAGGGGCTTAAGGGTCTCGATGATGTTGCCTATGTCCGCTTTGCTAGTGTCTATCGAAATTTCCGCGAAGCAAAAGACTTCGGTGAATTGCTAGATGAACTGAACGCGGATGAAAGTGCGAGCGGAACGTCATCCGAATGAACGCTGCGGCGATTGATCTATCCATGATGCGTCACGCTTTGACGCTGGCCCGGCGCGGGTTGGGGCGGACATGGCCTAATCCATCTGTTGGTGCGGTGATTTGGCGGATGGAAGGCGAGCAGCCAATCATTGTCGGGCGCGGCTTCACGCAGTCAGGCGGTAGACCTCACGCTGAAACCGAGGCCATAGCCATGGCCGGCGAGGCGGCTCGTGGGGCGTCGATGGCCGTGACGTTGGAGCCCTGTGCCCATCACGGCAAAACACCTCCTTGTGCGGAGGCTATTATAAACGCCGGTATCCATCGCGTGATATCGGCGATAACGGATCCCGATCCTCGCGTGGACGGCGGCGGACACGCGCTTTTGCGTGCTGCCGGAATTGAAGTTGTAACAGGCGTATTGGCCGATGAAGCGCGGGCGGTTAATTTAGGGTTTATCCATAAGGTTATTGATCAGCGACCTTTGATAACCTTGAAACTAGCCCAGACGGCTGATGGTTATGCTGGCGTTGCGGGGCGCCAACTGATGGTATCATCCGCAAGCTCAAAGCAGCGTGTTCATTTAGCCAGAGCCAATCACGATGCGATCATGGTCGGTGTTGGAACGGTCTTGGCGGATAATCCGGATCTAACGTGCCGACTACCCGGCATGATGCAATTTTCGCCCATTCGCATCGTGATTGATACGCATCTTTCGACGCCGATTAACAGTCGCCTTGTCGAGACGTGCAGTACCGTTCCAACATGGATTTTGATCGGACCGAACGTGTCTGAAAAATCTGTTGAAGTCATGCTGGAAAAGGGCGTTTACATTGAACGTGTAGCGATTAATGCAAGCGGTCATCTTGATATGCGCGATGCCATGCGCGTCCTCGCAAGTCGTGGCCTGACACGCATTTTAAGCGAGGGCGGACCCATGCTGGCCGAGGCGCTTGTTGAGGCGGATTTGGTTGATACAGTTGAGATTTATACAAGCCCAGACCGTCTTGGTCGTGAGGGTGTTTTAGCGATGCGTCCGGGCTTGCGAGCGCGAATTGAAAATAAGCACCTTTTTGATGGTGCGGAGCCTGTTGCAATAGGCCGTGACAGGCTTGTTCACTATACAAGGATAAAGTGATGTTCACGGGAATTGTAACCGATCTTGGTGTTGTCGAGAGTATTAAAGATCACGGCAGTGCTTTGAGGCGTATTCGGATTAATGCTTCATATGACGCCGCGGGTATCGCTTTGGGCGCATCGATTGCATGCGCTGGTCCGTGCTTAACGGTTGTCGCGGTCGGCGCCCGGCTTGAGGGTGGGTGCTGGTTCGAAATTGATGCCGCTGCCGAAACCTTGGCCCGTACCAATGTGGGAGAGTGGAAGGTCGGTACAAGGCTTAATCTGGAACGCGCCTTGAAAATTGGCGATGAGCTCGGTGGTCATTTGGTCTCGGGCCATGTCGACGGCGTGGCTGAGGTGATCGGGCGTGATGATATTACCGATAAATCGGGTTCGTCCTGGGGTGCGACGGCCAAGTTTACCATTCGAGTACCGCGTGAACTGGCTAAATATGTCGTTGAAAAAGGCTCGGTTGCGTTAGATGGCACATCTTTGACCATTAATTCGGTCGAACGGGATATTTTGACCGTGCTACTCATCCCCCATACGCTCGAAGTAACGACATGGGGTGCCGTGAAAGCAGGAACGCGGCTTCATATTGAAGTCGATCAGATGGCGCGTTATGCCGCGCGGCTTGCGGAAGCGCGCGCTGAGGGCTACTGAGACGCTCGAATTCAACTCAAGGAAGTTCATCTATGGCCGGATCCCGTCAAGCCGCAGTCAGTGTCGAGCCTATTGAGGACGCACGTGTTCTCATTGTGGAAGCGCGCTTTTATAATGATTTGGCTGACCAATTGCTGGAAGGCGCTATTGAAGCCATCAAAGCGGTTGGCGCCGATTGTACGGTGGTGACAGTCCCTGGTGCCCTCGAAATTCCATCAACCATCGCCATCATGCTCGAAGCGGCCTCCGCTCATGGTAAACCTTATGATGCTGTTGTGGCGCTCGGAACCGTCATCCGTGGCGACACAGGACATTACGACATCGTTGCCGGTGAGAGCTCGCGCGCGCTTATGGACCTCTCGGTCGCCTACGGCATGCCGCTGGGCAATGGTATCTTGACCGTTGAAAATGAAATGCAAGCTTGGGCGCGTGCGCGTGTCAACGAAATGAACAAAGGCGGCGGGGCGGCCGAGGCGGCCTTAGCTGTGCTGCGAATAAAACGCGCAGCCATCGCTGGAGTCATCTGAATGTCGCGTGGTGAACTCAGATCTTCGGCCCGCTTAGGTGCTGTGCAAGCGCTTTACCAGATGGAAATCGCCGGAAAGGATCTCGGCGATGTGATTGCCGAATTCCAAGCCCATTGGCTGGGCCAGACCGTTGACGATATCGAAATGAAACCCGCAGAAGCCGCTTTTTTTACAAGCTTGGTCGAAGGCGTTGTGCGCGATCAGCGCACCATTGATCAGAGCATTAATGCTTCACTGGTAGAAGGTTGGCCGCTCACCCGTATTGAAGCGGTTCTTCGTGCCATTTTACGTTCAGGCTGCTTTGAATTGCTCCGTCGCAAAGACGTTCCTGCTAAAGTTGTTATTCGTGAGTATGGTGATATCGCAAGGGCCTTTTATGAAGGCGAAGAGGTTGGTATGGTAAGCGCGGTTCTGGATCGCTTGGCCCATCAGCTACGTCCGGGAGATTTTTGAGTTTTTTGTTTGTGGTTGAGTAACAGATGCGTCTCGGTCGAGTTTTTATGTCCCGCTGGCCCATCGAGAAGGACGTTATGGCGGCAAATGAAAATCGGCCCGGTGAAGATACGCTGATCGAACGGTATTTCGCGCCGCTTGCAGGACCCGGTGGGCTTAAACTTCGGGATGATGCTGCACTGATTGTGCCCCCCGAAGGCTGCGATTTGGTAACAACAGTAGATATGGTTGTATCCGGTGTGCATTTCTTCGCCGATGATCCGCCGGATGCGATCGCTGAAAAGGCGCTCGGCGTTAATTTGTCTGATCTCGCTGCCAAGGGAGCTGATCCCATCGGCTTTTTATTGGCGATTGCTCTTCCTTCAGATTGGACGGAAGATTGGCTCGCGCAATTTGCGCAAGGCTTAGGTGCAGCAGCGGCGCGTGGTCGATGTGCTTTGCTTGGTGGCGACACAACCCGGGCTTCAGGTCCTCTCGTCATCTCGGTAACGGCCTTTGGTAGCGTTCCGAAAGGTAGGATGGTGCCGCGCACGGGTGCCAAGCCCGGCGATCTGATTGCCGTAACGGGTACCATTGGTGACGCAGCTCTAGGTCTAAAAATTCGTGGTACGCCAGAAGCGGAATGGGTAGCTGAGCTAAGCGAGACGAATTACTCCTTTTTATTGGACCGATATCTTCGCCCTAAGCCACGAAACCCACTCGTTGCGGGTTTACGTGCCTATGCTCACTCAGCAATGGATGTGTCTGACGGATTGATCGGCGATCTCGCCAAAATGTTGCGAGCATCGGGTGTATCCGGAGTTTTAAACATCGAAAAAGTCCCTTTGTCATCGGGGGCCCAGCAGGCTATTTCCATGCATCCGATTTTGCTGACCGAAGCGGTGACAGGCGGCGATGACTATGAAATCTTGTTCACGCTGCCGCGTGATAGGCTTGAGGCGATGCAGATGGCTTTGCGCGCGGTAAATATCCCGATGGCCATTATAGGTGAGGTAAAACACGGAAATGCGCCATTGTCTGTTACACACAAAGGTGAGATATTTCTGACCCGTTCCGGCTCCTATAGCCATTTTTAATTGAGGCCTGCTGATAATGCCGGATGTGATGTTAGGTGCCGGTGATCGGCTTGCGCGACGTAATGCTTTATTTCTTGCAACGGCCACGGCTTTAGCGGGTGCCAATTCAACGGTTATTTTTGCGACGGGAGCGATTGTTGGCGCAGGTATTGCGCCTAGTCCTGCCTTAGCGACATTACCCATTTCGATCTTTGTTGTCGGTATGGCAATGGCGACCTTGCCGATCGGTTGGATCGCACGTCGATTTGGACGTCGCACCGCCTTTATGGTGGGTGCGTCAGCAGGGATCATCACCGGCATTTTAGCCTGTCTTGCGGTGGTCTTGGCCATCTTCCCGCTGTTCTGTTTGGCGACTTTTTTTGGCGGGTTTTATCAAGCTGCGTCGCAGTCTTATCGATTTGCTGCAGCCGATACCGCGAGTGAAGCCTTTCGTCCTAAGGCGATCGCTTGGGTGTTAATTGGCGGCATTTTTGCGGGCGTGATCGGGCCTCAACTCGTCACGCATACGATGAATATGTGGCCACCTTATTTGTTTGCTGCCAGCTATCTCTTTCAATCAGCTGTGGCATTGTTATCAATTTTTGTTCTTTGGCAGGTTAAAGCGCCTCCGCCCCTCCCGGCTAATACGCCTGACGCGCGTCCACTTTCTGAGATCATTAGACAACCGCGTTTTATCGCAGCTGTGATCTGCGGCATCATTAGCTATGGGTTGATGAATTTTTTGATGACCTCAGCTCCGCTTGCGATGAAGCTTTGCGGCCATGATGTTACGGATTCCAATCTCGCGATCGAATTTCATGTGATCGCGATGTATGCGCCTAGCTTTTTTACGGGCTCGCTGATTGCGCGGTTTGGCTCAGCGCGGGTCATCCTTGCCGGGATGGCCTTGATTGTATTAGCCGCTGTGGTGGGTTTGCTTGGCACGACGGTACCCCATTTTTGGGCCAATATGATTCTCTTGGGTCTTGGGTGGAATTTTGGTTTCATTGGAGCATCCGCGCTCGTGACCGAGACCCATCGGCCCTCTGAGCGGACCAAAGTTCAGTCTTTCAACGATTTTCTTGTCTTTGGCACCATGGTGATCGGATCCTTCTCATCCGGGCGCATTTTGATGGATTTTGGCTGGATAACCGTCAATATGGTCGTTTTTCCATTGGTTTTGGCCGGATCTGTGGCTCTTTTCGTGTTTGGTAGGGCACACCAATCCCGAACGGCGTGACGTGAGGTTCTAAAGTCGGATTTGCCAGACGCGCGCAATTTTGGCAAAGACATGGCCGGAACAGGGCAGAAGTCGGCAACTACCAGTGAAAAATATAAAATCTGGTGCGTCGAACGCTCGATGACCAAAGAAAACAGAGGATTGGAACAGCATCATGACAATGGGCTTAATTATCTTGGGTGGGCTACTTGCGCTCGCTTATGGAATTTGGGCGATCGCCGACGTTAATAGTCGCGACGCTGGCAATGCGCGCATGCAGGAAATCGCTGCCGCTATCGCGGAAGGGGCGCAGGCTTATTTGAAGCGCCAGTACACGACGATTGCAATCGTCGGTGTCGTTTTGTTTATCGGCATTCTATTTCTTCTCGGCCTCAAGGTCGCCATTGGCTTCTTGATTGGTGCGGTGCTCTCGGGCGCGGCTGGCTTTATCGGCATGAACGTTTCGGTTCGCGCCAATGTGCGCACGGCGCAAGCTTCTTCCCAATCTTTGGCCGCAGGCCTCGACGTTGCTTTTAAGGCTGGCGCTGTAACGGGCATGCTCGTTGCTGGTTTGGCTCTGCTCGGCGTTGCCGTTTATTACTGGGTTCTCACGGGTCCAATGGGTCTTGCTCCATCCGATCGTGAAGTCGTTGATGCGCTTGTCGCCTTAGGCTTCGGCGCTTCGTTGATTTCGATCTTCGCTCGTCTTGGCGGTGGTATCTTCACGAAGGGTGCCGACGTTGGCGCCGATCTCGTTGGTAAGGTTGAAGCCGGCATTCCGGAAGATGATCCCCGCAACCCAGCTACCATTGCCGATAATGTCGGTGACAACGTAGGCGATTGCGCCGGCATGGCCGCTGACTTGTTCGAGACCTATGCTGTGACTGTCGTTGCGACGATGGTTCTTGCGTCGATCTTCTTCGCAGGTCAGAGCGTACTCGCTTCGGCTATGATCTATCCGCTCGCTATTTGTGCAACCTGCATTGTGACGTCGATTGTCGGCACTTTCTTTGTAAAGCTTGGTGCAGATAACTCGATCATGGGTGCGCTGTATAAAGGTCTTTGGGCAACGTCCTTGCTGTCGATCATCGGACTTGGTGGTGCAACGAGCTTGACGATTGGTTGGGGAAAGATCGGCGAAGTTGCAGGTCATACGATAACCGGTTGGAACCTGTTCTTCTGCGGCCTCGTAGGTTTGGCCGTTACAGGCCTTATCGTTTGGATAACGGAATACTATACGGGCACAGGTAAGCGTCCTGTTGTTTCGATCGCGCAGGCGTCCGTTACGGGCCACGGCACGAACGTGATTCAGGGCTTAGCTGTATCGCTTGAATCAACGGCACTTCCAGCAATGGTTATTGTTGGTGGCATCATTGCAACCTATCAGCTTGCTGGTCTTTTCGGTACCGCCATCGCGGTTACGACGATGCTTGGTCTTGCTGGTATGATCGTGGCACTTGATGCGTTTGGTCCAGTTACCGATAACGCTGGTGGTATTGCTGAAATGGCCGGACTTCCAAAAGAAGTTCGTCACGTGACAGACGCGCTTGATGCGGTTGGTAACACGACAAAGGCAGTGACCAAGGGCTATGCGATCGGTTCCGCAGGTCTTGGTGCGCTTGTGCTCTTCGCAGCTTACACGAATGACATTGCTGCTTTCACGAAGGCTGGAGTGCCATACTTCAAGGATATCGGCGCGGTCTCGTTTGACCTTGCGAATCCTTACGTTGTTGCGGGCCTGATTTTCGGTGGTCTTATCCCATATCTCTTCGGTGGTATTGCGATGACGGCCGTTGGTCGTGCAGCTGGTTCGGTTGTTGAGGAAGTTCGTCGCCAATTCCGCGAACATCCTGGCATCATGGCCGGCACTGAAAAGCCAAATTATGCGCGTGCGGTTGACCTCTTAACAAAGGCTGCCATTGCGGAAATGATCGTTCCGTCACTGTTGCCGGTTCTTGCTCCGCTTGTTGCTTATTTCGGTGTCTATTGGATCTCGGGTTCGAAGGCTTCGGGCTTTGCAGCCCTCGGCGCTTCGCTTCTCGGCGTGATCGTCAATGGTCTCTTCGTGGCTATCTCCATGACATCGGGTGGCGGTGCATGGGATAACGCGAAAAAGAGCTTTGAAGACGGCTTTGTTGACAAGGATGGCGTCAAGCATCTTAAGGGTTCGGATGCGCATAAGGCATCGGTGACGGGTGATACTGTTGGCGACCCCTACAAAGATACGGCGGGCCCTGCCGTTAATCCTGCGATTAAGATCACCAATATTGTGGCCTTGCTCCTGATCGCGATCCTCGCCCATATGGCGTAAG
>DAIOVR010000091.1:0-9761 GCA_036758905.1 Beijerinckiaceae bacterium
CCGATCTGCCGAAACACTTCGCCCAAGTGCTTGAGCGCTTCGATCCGTGTCATCTGATCAGAAATCTGGCTCATGAACGGTCCTCTGCTCCCAGTAATTCGGCTTGATGCTCGGCAATGAGCGGATCGATCACATCATCGAGAGCCGTTCCGGCGACAATTTCCGGCAATTTATACAAGGTCAGATTGATGCGGTGATCGGTCAGCCGTCCTTGCGGAAAATTATAGGTTCGAATGCGTTCGGATCGGTCGCCTGAGCCAACCTGTCCGCGCCTGTTTTCAGCTTCGGCATCGGCCTGTTTGCGGCGCTGCATGTCGAAGAGCCGTGTCCGCAAAACATCCATCGCTTTGGCGCGGTTACGATGCTGCGAGCGTTCGTCTTGCATCATCACCACAATGCCGGATGGCACGTGTGTCATGCGGATCGCGCTTTCGGTCTTATTCACGTGCTGCCCGCCTGCGCCTTGGGCTCGCATGGTTTCAATCACCAGATCTTTATCATCGATGGTCAGATCAAGCGGTTCAGCAATTGGCAAAACCGCGACGGTTGCCGCTGACGTGTGGACTCGCCCTTGCGTTTCCGTGTCCGGCACGCGTTGGACGCGATGCACGCCGCTTTCAAATTTTAATTTCCCGAAAACACCAATACCGCGCACCTCGGCGATGATTTCTTTATAGCCGCCCATTGTTCCTTCAGAAGCCGATAGCACTTCAACGGTCCAGCGGCGTAAATCGGCATAACGCTGATACATGCGGAAAAGATCACCGGCAAAAAGCGCGGCCTCATCGCCACCCGTTCCGGCGCGGACTTCGAGAATCGCACCGCGTTCATCGGCGGCATCTTTAGGCAACAACATCAGCCGAAGCGTATGTTCGGCTTCCGTTTGACGGATCAACGCTTCGCGGCGCTCATCTTCAGCCAGGCCACGCATCTCGGAATCGCTTGAGCCATCGGCAATGAGCTCATCCAGACCCGCAATATCTTTTTCGATCGCACGAACATTTTGTATCGCTTCGACCACCGGATCGAGATCCGATAATTCGCGCGATAGAGCGACGAATGTTTCCGCATCAGGTCCGCTGTTCAAGCGATCCGAAACAATCGCATGGCGCGCGAGAATGGCATCAAGTTTGTGGGTGTCGAATTTCATGAGAAGCCAGATAGATCAGGAGGGTTTGAAAAGCGAGGGCGAAGGCTAGGCGACGAGAGCGTCGCTAAACCGGTACGCCATGGTCGCGCGCAAAAGCCTTGATCGCCGGACGCAAGGTTGCAGTCCCGTTGGCGTTCGCGAGCAAGTGATGAAGGTGCTTTTCAATCGCGGACGCTTGCAATTCAAGCAGCATGGCTTTCACCGGACCAATCGAGGCCGGAGACATGGATAAAGAGCGATAGCCCAAGCCAATCAGCACCATGGCTTCAAGCGGCATACTGGCCAATTCGCCACATAATGTCACCGGAATCCCGGCCTTTTTCCCAGCATAGGCGATCATATGCAGCGCCCGTAAGCAGGACGGACTTAAGGGGTCGAAGCGCGCGGCCATTTGCGGGTTTTCGCGGTCAGCGGCAAAGAGAAATTGCATCAGATCATTTGAGCCGACGGAGAGAAAATCGGCGCGTGAGGCAATATCGTCAATTTCGAATAAGAGGGAAGGTACTTCAACCATAACGCCCAGCTTGATGCTATCTGGCAGCGTGTAGCCATACCGCTCAAGATGGCCCATTTCCCGCTTAACCAGCGCTTTCGCCCGATCAAACTCATCAACCGTTGCGACCATCGGGAACATAATGCGCAAATGCTGTCCGGTTGCCGCTTTCAACATAGCGCGCAACTGAGCCCGTAAAAGGCCCGGGCGATCCAGCCCGATGCGAATGGCGCGCCAGCCTAAAGCAGGATTTTCCTCTTCAGCCGTGCGCAAATAGGGCAATATTTTATCGCCGCCAATATCAAGCGTCCGGAATGTCACGGGTCTGCCGCGTGTCGCATCGAACACGGTGCGATAAAGCGCCATTTGCTCATTGCTGGTTGGCATGCGGGCGGAAACCATGAATTGCAATTCCGTCCGGAACAGACCGATGCCCTGAGCACCGGTCTCGTCCATATGGGGTAAATCGATCAGCAGTCCGGCATTCAAATGCAGCCCGATATCAACGCCGTCTTTGGTGCGCGAGGGCACATCGCGCAATTTGCGATATTGTTCTTGCCGCCGCGCGCGGAGCCGCGCCTTTTCCTTGAACGCATCTTCGACATCGCTTTGCGGGCGGACATGAACCTGTCCGGTTCCGCCATCCACGATAATGGCGTCCCCCGTTTCAACCGAGCCGGTGATGTTCTCAACCGTGCCGACCGCCGGAATACCCAAAGCCCGCGCAACAATCGCGATATGGCTTGTGGGGCCGCCTTCCTCCAACACAAGCCCGCGTAATTTCGAACGGTCATAATCGAGCAGTGCCGCAGGGCCCATTGAGCGTGCGATCAGAATAGCATTTTCGGGCAGCGTCACCCGCCCATCAATCATGTCGCGGCCAAGCAAACGATGCAGCAAGCGATTGGCGAGTTCATCGAGATCGTGCAGACGCTCTCTGAGGTAAGGGTCCGTCTGGCGCAGCATGCGCGCGCGATTGTCCGATTGGACGCGCTCAACAGCCGCTTCCGCCGTCAGGCCCGTTTGAACCGCTTCGCGCAAACGGCGCGTCCAGCCGGGATCATTGGCAAACATGCGATAGGTTTCGAGCACTTCACGGTGCTCGCCGCCATGCGCCACATCACCCCGATCGACCAATTGGTCAATCGAGGAGCGCAGCTCCGCAATTGCTTCATCGATGCGCCGCTGCTCAACCGCCGGATCATCCGCAATCAGGTTCGAAACGACGACACGTGGTTCGTGCAGCACGGCATAGCCTAAGCCCACGCCATCGGCGAGCGATTGCCCCGGCAAGACCATCGAGCGGCGCAGTGCAATCCCGTTTCCTTGGCTGGCCAAGGCCTGCAATTCGCCCGAGGCGATAATCTCGGCGAGCACCATTGCGGTGGTCTGCAGCGCCTCGACTTCTTCTTCCATATAGACGCGATGGGCGCGGTTCTGGACAACAAGCACGCCCAGCGTATTGCCCGAGCGTAGCACTGGCACGCCTAGGAAGGATTGATAGATTTCTTCGCCCGTTTCCGGCCGATAGGAGAAGGAGGGATGCGATTGGGCGTTTGAAAGATTGAGCGGCTCGGCCTGTTTTGCGATCAAGCCGACGAGACCTTCGCCCGCTTTCATGGTCGTTAAATGGACGGCTTCGCGCTTCAAACCTTCGGTCGCGAAGAGTTCGAGCGTGTTATCGGCCCGCATCACATAGAAGGAGCACACTTCCGCGACCATATTGGCCGCGATCACCATCACGATTTTATCAAGGCGCGCCTGTGCACTGACCGGTTCCGCCATAACTTCGCGGAGACGGCGCAATAATACCCTAGGACCACCTAGTGAAGAGCGCATTGCCTTCTTGTTCCTATATCGCCATTGCGGCGACGAGCTTGTTCCACCACGATAGGACCACTTAGCCGGGACCCTTACCGCTATGCTTTACCGATTCATGGACAGGAATGCAAAGGCCGCGCCAATGCGAATTGACGGGGCCTAAACTTATTGTCTTCGGGCGAATATCAGGCTTGATCGAGGCCGTAAAGGGAATGCAGCGTGCGTACGGCTAACTCCGTATAGGCGCTATCGATCAAAACCGAGAACTTAATCTCAGATGTGGTAATTGCCCGGATATTGATGCCTTTTTCGGCCAAAGCCTTAAAGGCGCGTGCCGCAACGCCGGCATGGCTGCGCATCCCGACGCCAATTGCTGAAACTTTCACCACATCATTGGCGCCTTGCAAGGTCGCATAGCCAATCGTGCCGCGCAGTCCCTCGAGGATTGTCTTGGCCCGCTCGAAATCGGCGGTCGGCACCGTGAAGGTGATATCCGTGGTCGTCGTATCGTCGGAAACGACCTGAATGATCATGTCGACATTGATATTGGCATCCGCCAAAGGCACGAAAATCGCCGCTGCAATGCCGGGCTTGTCGGCGACGCGGCGAAGGGTGATTTGCGCCTCATCTTTCGAATAGGCGATTCCGGTAATGATTTGCTGTTCCACAATATCCTCCTCGCCACAAATGAGCGTTCCTGGCTTTGGATCCGCCGGATCGTCGAAGGACGACCGAACATAAGTCGGCACGCGATGCGTCATCGCGAGCTCAACCGAGCGGACTTGCAGCACTTTGGCGCCCATTGAGGCCATTTCGAGCATTTCTTCAAAAGCGACCTTTTCGAGCCGCTTGGCTTTTGGCACGATCCGCGGATCGGTCGTGTAAACCCCGTCCACATCCGTATAAATATCGCAGCGCTCCGCGCCGATGGCAGCGGCAACCGCCACCGCACTCGTATCCGATCCGCCACGACCCAGCGTCGTCAAACGACCGGATTCTTTATGAATCCCTTGGAAACCGGCAATAACGGCGACTTCGCCCTTGGTTTTGAAGCTATCGGACAGTCCCGATCCATCAATGCCCAAAATACGGGCCGAGCCATGCGCATCATCGGTCAGGATCGGAATTTGCCATCCCTGCCAAGACCGGGCGGCAATGCCGATATTTTGCAAGGCAATGGCCAAAAGGCCCGAGGTCACCTGCTCACCCGAGGCTACCACGGCGTCATATTCGCGCATATCATGAAGCGCTGAGGCATCTTTACACCAAGCCACCAGCTCATTCGTTTTGCCGGACATGGCCGAAACAACCACGGCAACGTGATATCCGGCCTCGACTTCGCGCTTCACATGCAGCGCAACATTCCGAATCCGGTCGAGATTGGCGACAGATGTGCCGCCGAATTTCATGACGAGGCTTTTTTGAGACGAAGTTGGCATCGATTATCAGATCATTTCGGTTCAATCATACGAATGCCAGCTTGCTTTAAAGGGCATCCGAGGTGAAAAAGGCGCACATCCATGACGGCGCAACCCAACGCTGTCAACTTAAAACCGTTACGATTTCTCATTCGGGCGGATCAGGAGCGCGGCAATGGACACCCCATTTCAAGGCACGGTCGACAAAGACGAAGTAGCGCGGTTTGAGCGGATTGCCAAAACCTGGTGGGACGCCAAAGGCCCGATGGGGGTGCTCCACAAGTTCAATCCCGTCCGTTTACAGGTGATCCGCGACGGTGCCGCCAGCCATTTCAACCGCTCGATCGAGAATGGCCGCCCGCTCGAAGGCTTAACGCTGCTCGATATTGGCTGTGGCGGCGGGTTGCTCTGCGAACCTTTGACCCGTTTGGGCGCCAAAGTCACGGGTATTGATCCGGCACCCACCAATATCGAAGTCGCCAAGCTCCACGCCGCCCAATCGGGTCTTGAGATTGATTACCGCCAGACGACGGTCGAAGCTTTGGTCGCGGCCGGAGAACGGTTCGACATCGTGCTTGCAATGGAAGTCGTGGAGCACGTTGCCGATGTCGGTCAGTTCGTCTCCGCCTGCACGGCAGCCGTCAAACCGGGTGGCCAACTCCATATGGCGACCTTGAACCGCACCTTGAAAGCCTTTGCTTTGGCCATTGTCGGGGCCGAATTTGTGCTGGGTTGGCTGCCCAAAGGCACGCATCAATGGGATAAATTCGTTACCCCGCGTGAATTGAGCGATGCTATTGCGCGCGGCGGCATGGAAATCGACGACCAATCCGGCGTCGTTTTCAACCCGTTCATGAACCAGTGGAAACTCGCGCGCGATATGGACGTCAATTACATGCTGCGCGCCAAAAAGCGCTAAACGCGCTTAATGGCCGACATCGCGACCGGGCGGCAACGGCAGGACACTGATCCCTTCTTCGATCAATTCCTGCACCTCATCTAATGAGGTATGGCCGTAAATCTGGCGCTTTTCCGTCTCGCCATAATGGATGCGGCGCGCTTCTTCGGCGAAATCCGTGCCGACATCATCGGCATTTTTGATCATCTCGTCGCGCAATTCGGCCATGCGCTCCCGCAATTCGATCATTTCCGGCGACATGAGGATCTCTTCCGATCCCGCACTCACCCAGTTCGGCTCTTGCGCCACGGGCAGGGAGGCTACGATTTCCTTATCGGTTCGTGCCACCGATGGCGCCATGATCGCCCGATCGACTTTATTCGATTGGCAGACGGGACATTCGACAAAGCCGCGCTTTTTCTGCGTGTCAAACGCATCGCCGGACTGAAACCAGCCCTCGAATTGGTGGTCCTTGTCGCATTGCAACTGGTATTTGATCACGCCGCACGGTCTCCCGAAGCTGGCTTAGCGAGGGTTACATGGACGGGGCGTGTATGCCGCAAGGCCGGAATTTTTCCCCGCGCATCGCCGACCGCTGCAAGATCAATCTCGGCCATGATGATACCGGGCTCATTGCCTGCTTCAGCTAAAACCTTCCCCCACGGATCGACAATGATCGAATGGCCATAGGTTTCGCGTCCATCTTCGTGGAGCCCTGCCTGCGCCGCGGAAATCATAAACGCACCATTTTCAATGGCCCGCGCGCGCTGCAATACGCTCCAATGGGCTTCACCGGTTTGTTTGGTAAAGCAAGCCGGAGCGGAAAGGATCGAACATCCCGCATCCGCCAGCGCCCGAAACAGATAGGGGAAGCGGACATCATAGCAAATCGCCATGCCAAGCCGCGCTTCAGGCAAATCAACCGCTACCGCCTCGACGCCGCCTGTAAACGTATTGGATTCCCGCCATGTCTCGCCATTCGGCAGATCGACATCGAACAAATGCAGCTTGTCATAGCGCGCGAGCAAGCCGCCATCCTGACCGATCATAAACGCGCGATTGGCCACCTTGTCGCCATTCTTGATCGCCAGCGATCCGATATGGATGGTGATGCCAAGCTCTTTCGCGAGCGCGCTCAGCGCCTTCAGCATCGGGTCATCCGCTTCGGTGCGAATGGCCGCCAGCAATGCCGGACGGTCACGGTTGACGATGTTCGAAATCTCCGGCGTCTGGACATACGTCGCGCCCGCCTTTGCCGCCTCGCGGATCATGCGAATGGCGTCTTCGAGATTTTCAGCCGGGTCGCGCTTGCCGCGCATTTGAACGCAGGCGGCTTTGAAAGGTGCTGACATCACGCCAATTTCCTTAAGCGTTTAAGAGCGGATCAAGCTTGCCCGCACGGTCGAGCGCGTAAAGATCATCGCAGCCGCCGACATGGGTTTCGCCAATGAAAATTTGCGGCACGCTGGAACGGCCATTGGCTTTCACCGCCATGGCAGCCTGCGCTTCGCCACCAGCCGAGACATCAATCTGCTCATAATTCACGCCCTTTTGCTTCAAAAGGTCGAGCGCGGAATGGCAATAAGGGCACCAGGATTTCGTATAGATCGTGACGGGTTGCATCATATGACCTCAGACTAAGAAGTGTCTCGTAATATAAGAACCTTATCCCGTATTTGCCACCACCGCAAAAACCAAAAGATCAACCGAGGCAGCGCCTGCTTTTAAAAGGGTACGCGCCGCAGCATTTCCGGTTGAGGCGGTTGTCATAACATCATCGATCAACACGATCCGGCGCCCATGAACAAGCGGGCGATCTGTTTCATTCACCGCAAAGGCTTTTTCAAGATTGGCCGCCCGCTCCGAGCGGGTGAGGCCCACTTGCGGGCGTGTCGCTTTTACGCGCTTGAGGGTCTCATAGCCAACCGGAATGCCTGTCTTATGACCAATGGTTTTGGCCAATGCCGCAGCCTGATTAAACCGTCGCCGCCATAGCCTGAACCAATGAAGCGGCACCGGCACCAAAAGCTGGGCATTGTCTAAAAGCTCGGCTCCCTCGCGGGCCATCCAAAGCCCCATCGTGTCGGCCAGTTCCACACGGTCGCCATATTTCAATCCATGCACCAATTCGCGCGCAACACCGTCATACCGCGCAACCGCGCGTGCCCGGCCAAACACGGGAGGATCGGCGACCGCCAAGGGCGAAAGCATCATCCCGCCATGGTCAACAGGCAGAGGCGTGCCATAGCGGTCGCAGATCGGTTGTGTGATCAGCGGCATCAGCCGCCAACAGGCGGGGCAAATGCCGTCATGTTCAGCGAGCGCCGCCCCGCAGGCGATGCAGGAGGGCGGATAGACGAGGTCCATTAATCGTCGGCCGAAGATTGAAAGTGTCGCCAAAGATTGTTTCATGGGAGTGTTTGACGCTTTGACCTCAGACCTAAAAATGAGCATACACCGCAGTCATGGTTGATGCTCCCCGTCTTTTTGAACAGGTTCTGATCCGGTCGCGGTTGCAGCGCGCGATCCGGCAGGGCGCTGAGGATTTTTTGCTCGCGCGTGCGAGTGCCGATCTGTCAGATCGGCTGACCGCGGTGCTGCGTCAGTTTGCAACCGTTCTCGATTTCGCAACCCCTGGCCCGCATGCCGCTGAGGTGCTTGCAGCATCAGGGCGCGCGGAGACGATCATTCGTGCAGCACCTGTTCTCGAAGCCTTGGGCCAAGGGAATTTTCATGCGCTTGTTTCCGATATCGGCCTCTTGCCCTTTGGACCTGCGACGCTTGATGCCGTTATTTCACTTTTAGCGCTTCAGACGGTGGATGATCTCCCCGGCCTCTTGCTTCAAATTCGCCGTTCGCTTCGGCCGGACGGGATGTTTTTGGCCTGTTTGATGGGCGGCGCTAGCCTCACCGAGCTTCGACAAAGCCTCCTTCAGGCCGAAAGCGAAATGGAGGGTGGCATTAGTCCGAGAGTTGCGCCCTTTGCCGATATCAGCGATCTCGGTGGTCTGTTGCAGCGCGCAGGCTTTGCTTTGCCGGTATCGGATACGGATCGGTTTACCGTCCGCTACGCCAATCCCTTGGGCTTGATGCATGATTTGCGGCGGATGGGTGCCACCAATGCGCTGATTGAGCGCCGTAAAACCCCGATTCGACGGGCAACTTTGCTGCGCGCTTTGGAAATTTATGCCGAACGTTTCTCGGATCCCGATGGCCGCGTTCGGGCGACCTTCGAGTTTGTCTGGATTTCCGGCTGGGCGCCGCATGAGAGCCAGCAAAAGCCGCTGAAACCAGGCTCAGCCGCCAAACGTCTTGCCGATGCGCTTGGTGTTGCTGAGCATCCAACAGGTGAAGCGCCTACCGGGCAAAAGTGACAGGTCCGCGCAATCTCAACAAAGTTTAATCTTGTCGACACGCCACCGTCAGGTGAAATCCGGCTTTATGGCCTCAACGCCCAATACGGGCTGGCATGAGGAGTTGATGAGATGAAATTTTCTAAAAAGACACTGATCATCGGTACCGCGCTTGTGGTTGCAGCGGGCGGTTCATTTGCCGCTTTTGCCCAATCGGGCATGCACCACGGTGAAAATTTTGGCCCGATGGGTCGTATTTGCGAAGCCAAAGATCCAATGGGTCCGCGCTTGCTTGACCATCTACAGCGCGCCATTAAGCCGACTGACGCTCAAAAGCCCGAATTTGAGGCCTTGAAAGCGGCCCTTATTTCCGCTGAAGCGAGCGTGAAGGCCACCTGTCCGGCTGATCCGGCTTCGGTTGACCATACGCCTCCCGGAATGTTGGCCGGTATGGAGCAGCATTTAAACGCGATGCTAGGAGCGGTTAAAACCGTTCGTCCGGCATTTGATGCGCTATATACCAAGCTCGACGACAAACAACGCGACGCATTGCGCTGGTCATCGCCTTTCGGTTGGGAACATCACCATGGCGATCATGGCCATATGATGGATGAGGCCCCAAAGGCCC
>DAIOVR010000092.1:0-4796 GCA_036758905.1 Beijerinckiaceae bacterium
GGCTATCCGATCTCGTGCATTCAGTTTCCAGAAACAGGCCGTGAGACGACTTTGGCTGCAAGGAAGACGCCAACACGGTCGCGGCAAAAACTCTTTGTTGCCGGTGGCGGACCTGCGGGGATGAAGGCTGCCGCTGTGCTGGCTGAGCGTGGTCATGATGTTACGCTTTATGAGGCGGCCTCCCAATTGGGTGGGCAGGCTCTGCTCGCGCAACTCTTGCCGGGGCGGGCGGAGTTTGGCGGCATCGTTACTAATTTGACGCGTGAGATGGAAATAGCAGGCGTCACCATCAAGCGGAACACGCGGCTTGATCGGGAAACCGTTGAAAGCGAGCGGCCCGATGCGGTGATTGTTGCGACGGGTGCTTTGCCTCGACGCCCTGCTTTCGAGGGGATTGAAGACGCTCATACCGTTACCGCTTGGCAGGTCTTAAAGGGTGAAGCCAATGTGGGCGGGCGTGTGGTGATTGCTGAATGGAAACCGGACTGGATCGGTATGGGTGTTGCCGAAAAATTGGCGCGCGAGGGGCGGCATGTCAGGCTCTGTGTGGATGGCTTGATGGCGGGCCAAACGCTTCCCTTCTATGTGCGCGACGAGATGGTGGGTCGGTTACATAAACTTGGCGTTGAAATCATTCCCTATGCGCGTCTGTTTGGTGCGGATGAGAATACTGTCTATTTTCAACACGCGACCTCGGGTGAAGCGATGATGATGGAGGAGGTCGATACGCTCGTCCTCTCGCAAGGCCATGAGCGTGTGAGTGATTTAGCCGATGCGCTTGAGGGGAGCAGCGTGCCTGTTCACGTGATCGGCGATGCGTTAAGCCCGCGTAGCGCAGAAGAGGCCGTGCTCGACGGTCTCAAACTCGCAACGCTTGATGTTTTTGGATAGGTGTTAGGCTTGCGGATTACCGTAGAACAGCGTGACGACGTGTTCGCCTTGCGCGAAGAACAACCAACGCTCGACCCATGCGGCGATGAGCATCGTGAAAAAAGCTGCAATCGATATGAGTGGAATAAAGGTAGCGAATAGCTCTAAGAGTCCGACGCAAAGCAACAAGACAAAGAATAATCCACGCAAGCGGCTCGCATGGCGGCGTACTACAACGAAACCCATTTCGCGTTGGACGAAATTTTTGGTCGTGTGGGGCACTTCCCATTGCCGAACATTCGCGCCAAGGCCTGTTGCCTTGGACATTGTGTGATCGCGCGGAGCGGCATCGATCGCGCGCCAATAGAGGAATTTTAGAAGCGCTAATGTGACCAAGGCGATGAGAGCAACAGGGGCAATAGCGCCCGGATCACGCCCAAATAGGGCTGATAGAGCCAGATGGAGGGAAGAGCCTGAAGCGAGAGCAAAAAAGAGATAGACGGGCACGGTTAAGGGCTGATGCCACGCGCGAATAGTTTTGAGCGTGGCGTAAATTTTACCCGTTGTAAAAACGGTGATGAGCGATAGTCCCGATGTGATTAAACTAAGCGGAGCAATGGCATCGGTTGCCGAGTATAGACCGGACCATGTCATCCCAAAAGCGAGTGCGAAGGGATAGGTGACAACCGCTGCAACGCCTTCACGCGAGAGCCAGGATGTTTTCCATTGCGAGAGCGCCCGCCATGCACGTTCCGGATGGCCGAGATGCATGGTCGAAGATAATAAGCCAATGGTTATGAGGCCGAGTGCGATGACCATCGAGGTGATGGCAAAGGTGAGCGATGGTGCTTGACCAACGGAGGATGCGGTTAGGCCTAAGAGTGCCAAGAGCCCATAGCCTGCACCCGAGGCGGTGGTAAAAAGAATAACAGAATAAGCAGGATTCATCGGATCAGTTCCCGCTCAGCAATCGATCGGCTAATTTAAACAAACGGTCCATGGCGGAGCCATCGCCTTTTGGCAGCGCTTCGATGCCTGCTTGAGGTGTGTCGCTCTTGGCGCGCGGTGGCAAATATTTGTTGGTGGGTTTGTAGCCCATTTCAGGCAAAAGATCGAAGCCGCCGCGTTCTTTCACAAGCTGCGAGACGGCCGAGTTTTCATCGCCCAAATCACCAAAGTGCCGCGCGCCGGTTGGGCAGGCTTTGACGCAGGCAGGTTGGCGATCTTCGGGCTCGAAATTTTCATTGTAGATTCGGTCTACGCATAGCGTGCATTTTTTCATCACGCCTTCTTGCACGTCGTATTCACGCGCGCCGTAAGGGCACGCCCAAGAGCAAAGTTTGCAGCCAATACAGGTATCGGGATTGATCAGCACAATGCCATCTTCGGCGCGCTTATACGATGCACCCGTTGGGCATACGGTGACGCAAGCGGGCGTTTCGCAATGCAGGCAGGAGCGCGGAAAGTGCACGACGCGGCTGTCTTTGCCGGATGCGTCTT
Source organism: Beijerinckiaceae bacterium (assembly GCA_036758905.1). GTDB lineage: Bacteria > Pseudomonadota > Alphaproteobacteria > Rhizobiales > Beijerinckiaceae > CAIUPE01. The sequence continues at coordinate 2,371 of DAIOVR010000092.1, forward strand.
CCACCTCATAGCCATGAATGCGGTTGAGCCATGGGCCATGCGGATCTGGTCCGCGTGCGTCTTCATCTGCAAGCGGCGCTGAATAACCTTGTGTGTTCCATTCTTTGCAAGAAGTGGCACAAGCCTGACAGCCGACGCAGGTGTCGAGATCGATTACAAGGCCGAGCTTTTTGGTGGTGGTTTGAGGCAATGCGGTCATTGACCCACTCCAAGGTTTTTGAGCGTCGGGAATTGCGGACTGCTGATGTTGGATTGATCGACGGCTTTTTCAACGCGCACGCGTAAATCATACCACGCCGCTTGCCCTGTGACAGGATCACTATTGGAGAAGCGATAGCCGCCTTCGCGTTCGGGTAGAAGCTCGGAGATCAAATGATTGAGCAAGAAGCCTTGCTTGGCCTCTGGCGCATCTTTTTTTAGGCCCCATGTGCCCGAGCGTTTACCGATGGCATTCCATGTCCAGACCGTATCGGGGTTTACGCCATTCATCAGTTTGGCTTGGCCTTTGATTTGACCGTGATGAGATGTGACGGTTACCCAATCTTCATCTTCAATGCCAAGAGTGTGCGCGCGTTCCTTGGCGATGTAGAGCCAATTGCGGCCAAGAATTTGACGGAGCCACGAATTTTGCGAGCCCCATGCATGATACATCGCCATCGGGCGTTGCGTGACGGCGTGCATGGGAAACGCAACTTCGTCTACCAAGTCCCCTTCAAAGGGCGGATACCAAAACGGAATAGGATCAAACGCTTCGATGATGCGCGCGCGATGCCCATCGGGCGGTTGAATGGCGCCATGGCCTTCAGCCGCTAAACGGAATTTTTGAAGCGGCTCGCAATAGAGCTGATGAATGATCGGCTCAGGCTTTCCGATGAGGCCGAAGCCCGTGGCCCATTCGAGATAGCCTTTGTTCACATGCTTGAAATATTTGTGCTCGTCCGGCAGCTCGTAAAACCAGTGACAGCCATTATCGATATAGGCTTGTAATTGGTTCGGGTTCGGCGCGCCTTTGCCCGATTGTGTGCCGTCAACGCCACGAAAGCCTGCCAGCGGGCCAACGCCCGGTGCACGTTCATGGTTGACGATGTAATCGGGATAGCCACCGGGATAGCGCGCAGTCCCTTCCGGCGTTGTCATACCCGGAAGTTTCAGGCGTGCTCCGATATCGAGCAGTACGGTTTGAAACGGCCGCACATCGCGCTCGGGTTCGACAACCGGTTGGCGAATGGAATCGGCAGGGCCATCGGCTTCCGAAATCGGACGATCGAGCAGCGAGATGCAATCCCAGCGTTCGAGATAGGTTGTATCGGGCAGGATCAGATCGGCGTAATGCACCATCTCGGAAGCGTAGGCATCGGAGTAGATGATTTTCGGAATGATGTAGTCGCCCGTCTTTTCATCTTTAGCGGTTAAATATTTGAGCGTATCGGGGATATTCATCGCCGAATTCCAGCTCATATTCGCCATATACATAAACAATACATCGATGCCGTATGGATCGCGCTTGGCGGCGTTGGTAATCACCATATGCATCATGCCGTGGGCGGCGATTGGTGCGTCCCATGAATAGGCTTTGTCGATGCGCTGTGGTGTTCCATCGGCTGCGAGCAGCAAATCTTCGGGACCTGTGACAAAGCCAAGCGGTGGACCGGGCAATGGCTCATTCGGCCAGATTTGATCGGGCTTGCCGGTTGGTTTGATGTGCGGCGGAATAGGGCGCGGGAAGGGCGCTTTGTAGCGGAAGCCACCCGGCGTATCGATGGTGCCGAGCATGATTTGCAATAAGTGAATGGCGCGGCAGGTTTGAAAGCCGTTGGCATGGGCGGAGATACCGCGCATCGCGTGCATGGCGACGGGACGGCCAATCATTTTTTCATGACGCCGCCCGGTGAAATCCGTCCACGGCACATCAAGCGTAACGGTTTCTTTGAAGGCGACATGCGCGAGTTCGGCGGCAAGGCGGCGGATGGTGTCGGCGGGCACGCCGCAACGCTCGGTGACGGCATCGGGCGCGTTTTCTGGTGCGAGATAGCGCTCGGCAATCAGCTGAAACGAAGTCGCGACCTTGCGCCCATCGGGAAGCGTAAAGCGGCCCATCAGCGCGCGCGCGGCATTATGATCGGAGGTTGGAACGGTTGTTTTCTTATGCGCATCCCACACAAGCGTTTCGCCGTTCTCATCGCGCGCGAACAGCCCGTGATCGGCCGCGCCTTTATTGTCGATGACGAGCCAGGGCGAATTGGTATAGCGGTTCAAATAGTCGCCATCGATTTGCCCGGCGTTTAAAAGCTCATGGATGATGGCTCCGACGAAGAGACCGTCCGTGCCGGGGCGAACGCCAACCCATTCATCGGCAATCGCCGAATAGCCCGTTTTAATCGGGTTGACGGATACGAATTTCGCGCCGCGCTTTTTAAGTTTTCCAA